>NZ_JBCOSQ010000055.1:0-35273 GCF_040920905.1 Butyricimonas sp. RTP31003st1_G1_RTP31003_210430
CGGTAAGACCATCCAAGAGATCGCCCGGCAATCGTCGAAGAAGTTTGTGGTTTCCCGGTTGTGGCGGGATGAGAAGGTGATTATCCCGGCGTCCGATACCGTGGTGAGAGAGGGGGATTGTTTGTTGATGATCACGACGGAAGGGGACGTGGAGGCGCTGACGATGTTGATCGGGAAACGGGATACGAGGGATTGGAATAAGGAAGATATAGACTGGGATGCTATTGATAGTCAATTGGTGTCCCACCGGATCGTGATTACCCGGCCGGAGATTAACGGGAAGCGGTTAGGAGCGTTGCGGTTGAGAAATCAATACGGGATAAATATAACCCGCATTTATCGGGCGGGTATCGTGTTGTTGCCCACGCCGGATTTGACCTTGCAGTTGGGTGATCGGTTGACGGTGGTGGGGGAGGAATCGGCCATCGCAAAGGTGGAGAACGTGGTGGGGAATGCCGTGAAGGATTTGGACGAGCCGAATCTGGTGGCCGTTTTTATCGGGATGGTATTGGGGTTGTTGCTGGGATCAATTCCTTTGACGATTCCGGGTATCAGTTTTCCGGTAAAGTTGGGATTGGCCGGGGGACCAATTGTAATGGGGATTCTCGTGGGGGCTTTCGGTCCCCGGATTCACATGGTGACTTACACGACAATCAGTGCCAATCTGATGTTACGGGCGCTGGGGCTTTCCATGTATCTGGCTTGTCTGGGACTGGATGCGGGAACTCATTTCTTCGAGACCGTGTTCCGTCCGGAAGGGGCGTTGTGGGTTGGATTGGGATTTGCTATTACGGTGATTCCGGTAATTCTTGTAGCGGCCGTATCCATTAAATGGATGAAGATTGATTTCGGTTCGGTGGCCGGGATGTTGTGCGGGAGTATGTCGAACCCGATGGCATTGAATTACGTGAATAGCACGGTGGATAGTGACACGCCTTCGGTAGCTTACGCGACGGTTTACCCGTTGACGATGTTCGTGAGGGTTATTATGGCGCAGGTAATTTTAATGCTATTTTTGTAAGTGAGAAGGTGAAATACTCTTAATTTGTCAATGTGCGTGATCATTTTTCGTGAAAATGTTAAAATAAAATACCTTGCTGGTATAGGATTTGATGCAAATAAGGGTTGTTAGTGGTAAGATTGTAACTAAACGTTACGATATTCCGTAAACATATATTCAAACAATGTGAAATGTCAGGAAAAGAAATTCATACGAAAGAGACTTTCCAAGTTTTGGGCATGAGTTGTGCTGTCTGCGCTTTGAATGTGGAAACAACACTCGGCGCTCAAGAGGGAGTTTACGAGGCAAAGGTAAATTTTGCCGGTTCAACTGTTTTAGTGGATTATGATCCGCAGGTGATTACCCCTGTGGAACTTCAAAAGGCCGTGGAGGCTGCTGGTTACGAACTGGTGGTGGAAAACACGGAGGATACGGATCAAGCGGATCGTTTGCAGCGGGAAGAGTTTCTCGCGTTAAAACGAAAGACGATCGGGGCTATTGTTTTGGCGATACCCGTGTTCGTGATTGGTATGTTTTTTATGCATATGCCCTATGGTAATTGGATTATGCTGGCTTTTACCATTCCGGTGATGGCGTTTTTCGGGCGGGACTTTTTTGTCCATGCCTATATGCAGTTGAAACACGGACGTGCGAATATGGACACGTTGGTGGCCGTCAGTACGGGAGTGGCATTTTTGTTCAGTTTGTTCAACACGATCTGGCCGGAATACTGGACGAGTCGGGGATTGGAGGCTCACGTGTACTACGAGGCCGCGGCGGTGATCATTGCTTTGATTCTGTTGGGTCGTTTGCTGGAGGCAAAGGCCAAGTTCAGTACTTCGACCGCGATAAAGAAATTGATGGGGTTACAACCCAAAACGGTGACTAAAATTCTTGCCGATGGCAGCGAAGAGGAGGTGCCTATCCGCGAGGTGACGGTAGGGGATGTTTTGGTCGTGAAACCGGGGGAAAAGATTCCGGTGGATGGGGAAGTGACGGAAGGGTCTTCTTTTGTCGACGAGAGTATGATTACCGGGGAGTCGATACCTGTGGAGAAGGTGAAAGGACAACCCGTGTATGCCGGGACAATAAACGAGAAGGGAAGTTTCCGTTTCCGTGCCGATAAGGTCGGGGGAGAAACCGTGTTGGCCAATATTATCCGGATGGTGCAGGAGGCACAGGGAAGTAAAGCTCCCGTGCAGAAACTGGTGGACCGTATTGCCGGAATTTTTGTTCCGGTAGTGATGGGGATTGCGGTAATCACGTTTATCGTGTGGATGCTGATAGGTGGAGACCTTGCTTTCACTCATGCTTTGCTGACGTCCATCACGGTGTTGGTTATTGCCTGCCCGTGTGCGCTGGGATTGGCGACGCCGACAGCGATCATGGTCGGGATCGGTAAAGGGGCGGAACATAATATACTGATCAAGGATGCCGAGAGCTTGGAGCTGATGTACCGGGTGAACGCGATCGTGCTGGATAAAACGGGGACGATCACGGAGGGAAAACCTGTCGTGACGGATATTCACTGGACTCCGGGGTCGGAAGACGAGCGTTATCCATCCATCCTCTTGGAGATCGAACGGCGTTCGGAACATCCGCTGGCAGATGCCGTGGTGCAGAAGTTTAAAGAGAAGGTTGTGAATGAAATATCGGTTTCGGATTTCGAGAATCAGACCGGTAAAGGGGTGACGGCAAAAGTCGGGGATAAGGTATATCTTGTCGGGAACCGGGCTTTGCTGGAAGTGAGTCATGTTATTTTAGATGATGATAACGAGAAGCTTGCTGTCCGGTGGGAAGGCGACGGCAAAACGGTTGTCTTTTTTGCCGGAGAGGGTCGGGTGCTGGCATTGGTTGCTATTGCCGATAAGATCAAGGAGAGTTCTCGTCAGGCGGTTACGACGCTGCATGAAAAAGGAATTGATGTTTATATGCTGACTGGGGATAATGCCTTGACGGCTCGTGCCGTGGCAGATCAGGTGGGCATTCGTCATTTTAAGGCTGAAGTGATGCCGGGTGAGAAGGCTAATTTCGTGGAGGCCTTGCAGCACGAAGGGAAAGTGGTGGCCATGGTGGGGGACGGAATCAATGATTCGCAGGCGTTGGCACAGGCTGACGTGAGTATTGCCATGGGAAAAGGGTCGGATATTGCCATGGACGTGGCAAAGGTGACTTTGATTACTTCCGATCTGAACGTGATTCCCCGTGCTATTGCGCTTTCGCATCAGACGGTGCGGGCGATTCGACAAAATTTGTTCTGGGCGTTTATTTATAATATAATTGGTATTCCTTTAGCGGCAGGGGTGTTGTACGGGATCAACGGTTTTTTACTCAACCCGATGATTGCGGCTGCCGCGATGGCTTTCAGTTCGGTGTCCGTGGTGACTAATAGTTTGAGAATTAAATGGAAAAAATTGTAGCTATTATATAAACCAATAAAAGAAAGCAACATGGAAAAAAAGTTCAGATTTAAGACAACGTTGAAATGCAGTGGCTGCGTATCGAAAGTCACTCCGTTTTTGAATAGTTTGAGAGACGTGACGGAATGGAGCGTGGATTTGCAACATCCGGACAAGGTGCTGACGGTTATGTTGAAGACCGGAGATACGCACTCGGTGAAGAAGGCGTTCGAGAACGCGGGGTATAAAGTTGAAGAGTTCAGATAAACGATGTTAGTTATTTTATCACCGGCCAAGACCATGGATATGTCCGTGGTGGAACAGGAGTTTCCGGGTACCACTCCGGAGTACACGGCAGAGGCGGAATATCTGGCGGAGCAAATGCGCCGCTTTTCCGAATCCCAGTTAGAAAAGATGTTAAAGATCAGTCCTAAGCTGGCGGCGGAGAATTACGAACGTTATCAGAGGTTCGGATCGCTTTCGAATCCTCGAAAACAGGCATTGTTGGCTTATAACGGAAGTGTATTCAAAGCTATTGATCCGAATTCTTTTTCTTTAGAGGACTTGAAGTATGCTCAAGATCGTGTCCGGATTATCTCAACGCTTTATGGTTTGGTGCGTCCGTTGGATTTGATCCAAGCCTACCGGATCGCGTTTGCCGTGAAGTTGGATGGGGCGAACCTGTACGATTATTGGGTTCCGAAGCTGACGACTCCATTATTGGAAGATGTGCGTAAGGTTGGAGGGATTATGGTGAATCTGGCCAGTATGGATATTCAGGGAGCCTTGAAAATGGACGAGTTGAGGAAACAGGTGAGAGTGATTACACCGGAATTTCAGGAATGGCGGGATGGTAAATACGAAACAGTTCGTACTTATGCCAAGATTGCACGGGGGACGATGACGAGATATATCGTGATGAATCGTGTTGAGGAACCCGAGGAGTTGAAAGCTTTCAACTGGGATGGGTACACGTTTAATGCAGATCTCTCGGACGAGGAACGTTATTTCTTTACCCGAATAAAGAAGTAAAACAGAAAGAGTTGCAGGTACATATTTCATGTTGCCTCCCAGTCTGCAACTTTTTCTAAAATATTTGGTCCGGGAAGAAACAAAAAAGACTTTTTGTAGGTATATCTAACCGTAATAATTAATCTGATTTAACTATGAAAGAACGAGAGATAGAACCGGGAACACCTGAAATCAATAAAAAGTATTCCATTGTAGTTGATAGAAAAGGGCCTTACTTGGTGTATGGTCATCCGCTTTTAAAACAACAGTTTATCGTGCAGAATGACGAGGGAAGTTCATGGTCATACCGGGATGGGATTGAGTACGATATGAATGATGAACCCACGGCTTTATGTCGTTGCGGGGCTTCTGCCAATAAGCCGTATTGCGACGGGGCTCACTTGAACACGAATTGGGACCCCACGCTGACAGCCGATAATATTCCTTTATTGAAAGATGCCGATGTGGTTGACGGGCCCACGCTTGAACTGACGGATAACGAGAAATATTGTGCTTTTGCCCGTTTTTGTGATGCTTACGGGAAGGTTTGGAATCTCGTGGAGGAGTCCGATGATCCGGAGGCTAGGGAGTTGACAATTCGGGAGGCTAATTATTGTCCGGCAGGTCGTTTGAAGGCTTGGGATAAGGATAAGGGGGAATTTATTGAAAATAAACTGGAACCATCGCTGGTACTGTTGGAAGACCCACAGGAGCGTTGTAGCGGTCCCTTGTTCGTACGGGGCGGGATTCCGATTGACGACACGGAGGGCGTGAGGTACGAACTTCGGAACCGGGTTACACTATGTCGTTGCGGGGCGTCATCGAACAAACCTTTCTGTGACGGGACGCACGTGAGTATTCGTTTCCGGGACGGGTTACCGGGACCGCATGGCGGGATAAAGTAAAATAGTCTGAATCTGCAAATTAACTCATCGGGAGAATATTATATTCGAGATAACTATGACCATGTTATAAAGCAGGTGGTATATACTTATAAATACCTAATATCTGATTACAATATTTTGCATTTATGGTAGGAGCGGAGTAGGGGAGGCATTATTTGGGATTTTGCTTTTCCCGAATTACCCTCGTTTTCCGAACCTGAATATGTGAGCGTCCACGAAAAGGTATTTTATATCGGATTTGAGTTTTTCTATCGTTCTTAACATTTATTGTTTGTTGGCATGATATTTGTTGATTATTCGTGTAATCAATAAAATTGTAGGATGGATGCATTTCATATTTTTCTGGCCGTGATGACCGGAATTGCTGTTATTGTTTTTGTAGCCCTGTACTTCGTGAAAGCGGGTTATGGTATGTTTTTCGATGCCAAGTGGGGGCGACCAATAGATAACCGGATCGGCTGGGTACTGATGGAAGCTCCTGTTTTTATCGCGATGGCACTTTTCTGGTATTTCTCGGATAGGGGGTATGAGTTGGTGCCGTTGATTTTCTTTATTTTTTTCGAGATACATTATTTTCAGCGTGCGTTTATTTTCCCGTTATTACTGAAAGGTAAGGGGAGAATGCCGATAGGAATCATGTTGATGGGAATCACGTTTAACGTGTTGAACGCGTGTATGCAAGGAGGGTGGATTTTCTATTTCGCCCCGTCGGATCTTTATACCCCGGAGTGGTTGACGTCCCCGCAGTTTATTATCGGAACGGTATTGTTCTTTGCCGGGATGTTCACGAATATACAGTCGGACCATATTATTCGTCATTTGCGGCGTCCCGGTGACACGGGGCATTATTTACCCAAGGGCGGGATGTTTCGTTACGTGACTTCAGCAAATTATTTTGGCGAGATTGTAGAATGGGTCGGTTTTGCCATTCTCACGTGGTCGCTTTCCGGGGCAGTTTTTGCCATTTGGACGTTCGCTAATTTAGTACCGAGAGCTAATACAATTTATCACAAATATTTGGGGATGTTCGGGGACGAGGTGAAAAAACGTCGTCTGAAACGAGTGATTCCTTTTATATATTAAGAAAAATGATATGACACGAGAATCCAAGTTATTCACGCCATTAACGATAGGGCCGCTGACTTTACGTAACCGAACCATACGGGCCGCGGCATTCGAGGGTATGTGTCCGGGGAATGCTCCTTCGGAAATGTTACATGATTATCATCTTTCGGTGGCCCGGGGGGGAATCGGGATGACGACGATCGCTTACGCTGCTATTGTTCGTAGCGGTTTATCGTTTCCTCACCAATTATGGTTAAGGCCGGAGATTCTTCCTGCATTACGACAACTCACGGATGATATACACGCCACGGGTGCGGCTGCATCCATACAGATTGGGCATTGCGGGAATATGTCGCACAAGGGGATTTGTGGCTGCACGCCCATTTCCGCTTCGAGTGGTTTTAATATTTACTCGCCGACATTGGTGCGGGGAATGAAGAAAGAGGAGATCGTGGAGATGGCAAAGGCATTCGGACAAGCGGTGAATATGGCTAGGGAGGCAGGGTTTGATGCCGTGGAGGTTCATGCCGGACACGGGTATCTGATCAGTCAGTTCCTTTCCCCTTACACGAATCACCGGAAGGATGAGTTCGGGGGATCGCTGGAGAACCGGATGCGGTTTATGCGTATGGCTATGGCGGAAGTGATGAAAGCGGCGGGGGATGACATGGCCGTGTTGGTGAAGATGAATACCCGGGATGGATTTCGGGGTGGGATGGAGGTGCCGGAATGTATCGAGGTGGCCAAGGCTCTGGAAGAGACAGGGGTTCATGCCTTGATTTTGAGCGGTGGTTTTGTCAGTCGGGCCCCGATGTACGTGATGAGGGGGGCCATGCCTATCCGTAGTCTGACGTATTATATGCAACAATTCTGGTTACCGATAGGCGTTCGGGTTGCCGGGCATATGATGATTCCGACGGTACCGTTTAAAGAAGCTTATTTTTTCGAAGATGCATTGAAATTCCGGGAAGCGGTGAAGTTACCTCTCGTGTACGTGGGGGGATTGGTTTCCCGGGAAAAGATAGATATGGTGTTGGATGCCGGATTTGACGGGGTGTCGATGGCTCGTGCTTTGTTGAATGAACCGGATTTTGTGAACCGGATGGCGAGGGAAGAGAATGCCCGGAATGCTTGTGAACATGCGAACTACTGTATCGCCCGTATGTATTCTAGGGAGATGGCCTGTCATAAGCATATTCCGGATTTACCCAAGAAGTTATTGAAGGAGTTGGAATCGGCTTCCAAGAAAAATTGAAATATGATTTATGGAAGTAATTGATCAGCCTAGTGTTCATCCGGTGGCCATTGTCACGGGAGCCAGTTCGGGAATCGGCTTGGAGTATGCCCGGGAGTTGTGTTCCCGAGGATATGATGTCGTGATGGTCAGTAACGAGGAAGAGCGCCTTACGCGATGTGCCGGGGAGTTATCACAAACGTACGAGGTACAGACGTGGCCTCTTTATATGGATTTATCACTACCTGATGCAGCGGAACATCTGCATGGTTTCTGCGTGGCATTAGGGTTACAAGTGGAGGTGCTGGTGAATAATGCCGGTATTTTTCGGTTCGAACATATCGTGAATCTTTCCGTGGGTGTCGTGCGAACCATGCTGATGTTGCACATGAACACGGTGGTTTTGCTTTGTCGTTATTTCGGGGAGGATATGAGAAAACGGGGAAAAGGGTATATCCTCAATATGTCTTCGATGTCGGCTTGGTTCCCTTATCCGGGAATTTCGTTGTACGCATCCACGAAGTGTTTTTTGAAGAGTTTTTCCCGGGCTTTTCGTTTGGAGATGCTTGATTATGGGGTGAACGTTACCACGGTTTGCCCGGGAGCGATCGCTACCGATTTATATAATTTACCTCTTCATTTGCAGCGTTTGGCCGTGCGAATCGGCGTGATGATGAAACCTGACACGCTTGCACATCGTGCAATTAACGGGATGTTCCGTCACCGATCCCAAATGATTCCCGGGGTAATTAATTATTTCTTTATCGGTTTCCTGTTCTTTCTGCCTTACGGGGTAGTGAGGTGGGTGATGAGGAAGGTGAAAAGAGCAATTGAAACTTGAAAATGAGAACTCCTCCGCCCTTTGGGCACCTCCTCTATAAACAGAGGAGGAGTTTAGTTACTCTTCAATTTTTAAGATTGTATTTTTAACTCTCCCTCTGTTTATAGAGGGAGTACGGCGTAGCCGGGAGGGAGTTTAATCTAAAATCATAAATCATTAAATCAAAAATGAACAAGGGTTTGTTTATCATCACTGGGGCCAATGGGGGCATGGGAAAGGCGATCACGAGAGCGATGGCCGGTATGGGGGTCCCCGTGATTATGGCTTGTCGGAATGTTGAACGGGCGGCAGGAGTGAGGGATGAAATTGTGCGGGAGACGGGAAACGGTCGGGTGGAGTTGCATCAGTTGGATTTGGCGTCGGTTGCTTCCATCCGTTCTTTTGTTGACGGGCTGAACGGACGGGAGGTTAGCGTGCTGGTGAATAACGCGGGGATCATGTGTCGGGATTTTACGACGACCGAGGACGGGTTGGAGATGACCGTGGGGGTGAATTACGTGGGGACTTGGTTGTTGACGAATTGGTTACTTCCGAATATGGGAAAAACCGGGAAGACCCGGATTATTAATACATCATCGGTTACTTGTAAGATGGGAGAGGTTGGAGATCACTTCTTTAAATTGGACCCAGAACATTACCGTCGCTTTAAGGCTTATCCCAATTCAAAATTGGCGATACTGATGTTTACGGCTGAACTGGCAAGGCGGGTACAGGGGCGTGCGATTACCGTGAATGCGGTTGATCCGGGTGTGGTGAACACGGGAATGATTACTATGCATAAATGGTACGATCCCTTGGCGGATGTTTTTTTTCGTCCGTTTATTAAATCTCCGGAACGAGGGGCGATGACGGCTATACTTTTGGCAACTTCCGATCGGTACGTGAATGTATCGGGCGGCTTTTTTAGGAATAAACGTCAGGTGAGGGTACCGAAAGCGGTTCTTGACGGTGAGGCTTGTCGGAAGTTGTGGTTTCAGACGGAGCAATTGGTAGCCGGGCTTGTCGGCTCAAAATTAAAAAAGGGAGAAAATTAAGGTGAAATAGAGGCTTTTAATTTTCAGCTTTCTTATCTTTGTAGGCAAAGAAATTAATATTATGCGATTAGAGGAAAGATATGATAAGGTACTGGCATGGTTCCGGGAACGTATGCCGGTAGCTGACACGGAATTACAGTATAGAGATCCCTTCCAGTTGCTGGTAGCGGTGATTTTATCGGCTCAATGTACTGACAAACGGGTGAATATGGTGACTCCCGCTTTGTTCGAGCAATTCCCGGATGCAGCATCCATGTCCAAAGCGAGCGTGGAGGAGATTTTCGAGTTGATCAAGTCTATCTCTTACCCGAATAATAAATCCAAGCATTTGTCTGCGATGGCAAAAAAGCTGATGGAAGATTTTGATGGGATTGTCCCGGATGATTTCGAGTTATTACAGACGTTACCCGGGGTAGGACGGAAGACGGCCAATGTTATGGAAGCGGTGGCTTTCAAGCGTCCGGCTATGCCTGTCGACACGCACGTTTTCCGGGTAGCTGACCGTATCGGGCTGGTAACGGGTGCCAAGACCCCGTTGGAAACGGAAAAACAACTCGTGGCGCATATTCCTGCCGAGTGGCTGTCCACGGCTCACCATTGGTTGATATTGCACGGAAGATATGTTTGCGTGGCAAGAAAGCCGAAGTGTGAAGAGTGTGGGATTGCCGAGTGGTGCAGATATAATCAAAAAAAGCTGTCTTGACGAGAGACAGCTTTTTCACTATTTACTACTAACCCTAAAATTGGAACTACTTCGAGCATCCATTTTCTTGCAATAAACCCGTTTTTATTACTTAGTGTGAATTTATTTATTAGATGCAGGATTTTTGAAAAGGTTGCGTGAAAAAATAAAAAAATTAGAGGATTGTGATTCACAATCCTCTAATTTTTTTATTTTAATCCTTTACGCTTTAGTAATGGATCAATAGAAGGCTCTTGACCTCTGAATTTCTGGTAAAGGGTCATGGCATCTTCGGAGCCACCTTTGGAAAGAATGTTCTCCCGGAATGCTTTTGCTTTTTCGGGATTGAAGATGTTTCCGGTTTCTTTAAATGCCTCGAAAGCATCAGCATCCAGTACTTCGGCCCACGTGTAAGCGTAATACCCGGAAGAATAGCCTCCGGCAAATATGTGCTGGAAGTAAGGACTGCGATAGCGTACCGTGATTTCCGGGATAAGTCCGATTTTTTCTAACGTGGCTTTTTCGAATTCACTCGGGTTGACGGGATCGGTGGTGTTACGCGTGTGGTAAGCCATATCCAGTAAAGCGGCTGCCATGAATTCGGTCGTGACGAATCCTTGGTTGAAATGTCCGCTATTCTCCAGTTTGTCGATAAGCTCTTGCGGGATCGGTTCTCCCGTTTTGTAATGACGGGCGTAAACTTTCAATACTTCGGGATCAGCGGCCCAGTTTTCCATAATTTGAGAGGGGAGTTCCACGAAATCCCTAGGAACAGAAGTTCCTGATACCTTATTATATGTACATTGTGACAATAAACCGTGAAGGGCATGACCGAATTCATGGAAAAGGGTTTGTGCCTCGTCAAAACTCAATAATGCCGGAACATCCCCCGTGGGTTTCGTGAAGTTGCACACGTTCGTGATGATCGGGGTTACTTTTTTACCCAGTGCGGATTGCTTGCGATAAGAATTCATCCATGCTCCTGAACGTTTGCTTTCTCTCGGGTGGAAGTCCATGTATAGAATCCCGATGTGATCTCCGTTCGCTTCCTTCACCTCGAATGCCAAAGCGTCCGGATGGGGAACGGGTAGGTCGGTACGTTGTGTAAACGTGATACCGTATAATTTATTGGCCGTGTAGAAGGCTCCCTCTCTGACATTTTCTAGCGGGAAGTATTGACGAAGTTCATTTTCGTCTAACCCGTATTTGGCTTTCTTTACTTTTTCAGCATAATAGCGCCAGTCCCAAGGCTGCAATTTGAAGTTTTTACCCTCCTTGCGAATCATGTCTTGAAGTTCTTTGGCTTCTTTTTTAGCGATCGGGAGAGCGGCATTCCAAATTTGGTTACAGAGGTCGTACACGTTCTCCGGGGTTTTGGCCATGTTGTTGTCGAGAATGAATGCCGCATGGGTATCATAACCGAGCAACTGGGCTTTTTGTACTCGCAGGGAAGTGATCTTGGATATGATCTCTTTGTTATCGTACTCGTTGTCGTTATTGCAACGGTTGATGTAAGCCTTGTAGATCTTTTCTCTTAAATCACGGTTGTCAGCATATTGCAGGAACGGAATCATGCTTGGGTTGTGGAGGGTAAACACCCATTTCCCTTCCAATCCGGCATTCTTGGCAGCGGTAGCAGCTGTGGCAATCACGTTTTCGGGAAGACCGGATAAATCTTTCTCGTTATCAATGACCAGTTTGAAATTATTGGTCTCATTCAGCAAGTTTTCACCGAATTGCAGGCTGAGCATAGATAGTTCGCTGTTCAACTTCTTGAATGTTTCCTTGTCCTCGGGAGAGAGGTTGGCTCCACCCCGAACGAAACCTTGGTAATATTTGTCGAGTACAGTCAATTGTTCCGGAGTCAGATTTTCTTTCTCCTTATTATTATATACCGTTTTGATTCTCTCGAAAAGTTTGTCATTTAAATTGATCGCATCCCAGTGAGCGGTGAGTTTCGGGGTAATCTCTTTGGCGATGGCCTTGATCGAATCGTTCGTGTTCGCACCTTGTTGATTGCCGAACACGGAGGCTACTTTGTTCAGTAATTCGCCGGAAGTTTCGAGAGCGTCGATCGTGTTTTTAAATGTAGGAGCCTCCGGATTGTTGATGATCGCGTCGATTTCCGCTTGGTGTTGTTTCATCCCTTCCTCGTAAGCAGGAAGATAATGTTGATTTTTAATCAAGTGGAAAGGGGGAACCTCATGAGGGGTTTCATACGTGTTGAAAAATGGATTTTCATTCTTCACTTGCCCTGATTGGCAGGATTGCAGCGCTAGTCCTACGCAACAAACTAAGTAAGTGACTTTTTTCATTTTGAATTTTATTATTTGGTTTTAGAATGTGACAAATATAATTAAGTCAGATAGAATATACAAATGAATGAATTTCTCCTTATTTTTGTGTCCTTCAAAAATGGATAAGATTGATATGAATATACAAGAAAATGTTGCAACTTTTATCACGAAGTTACCTAAGGTAATTTTGTTGTGTGTTATCATTTACCTGATTTCGTTGAATTTCAAGACGACAAACGAGACCCCGAAGTATCAAGAGGTGAAAGCAGAAGTTTCGAATGTTGTTCCGCTGGATGCGGTGAAGAAATATTTTCCGACTTGTACGAGCGTAGAGAAAGTGAACGAAGTACATTATGCCGTTAAAGCTGGTGGGGAGGAGATTGGTAGATTACTTGTTACGACCCCGATTGCGGACGATCTGATCGGTTATGCCGGGAATGTACCTTTGTTTTTGGCTGTTTCCGAGGAGGATGTGATTTTAGGACTTACCCTGTTAGATAATAGCGAGTCGCCCGGGTTTTTAAGGCGTTTGGAGAAAAAGAATCTGTTCTCGGCATGGGATGGTAAGACGTTGGAGGAGGCCGAGCAACTGAACGTGGAGGCCGTGAGTGGGGCCACGATGTCGAGTGATGCCATCCGGGGGAGTGTGAAAAGAGCGTTGGAGTTTTACCTGGAACGTGACGGGGGTGGTTATGACGTGGATTGGATGAAATTGTTACAGCACGCTTTGGGGGGAATCGTGGTTTTGTTGGCGTTAGCCAGTATGTTCTGGGGAAGTCGGATGAAACGTTGGCGTTACGTGTTGCAGGTTTCTTCCGTGTTGATTCTTGGTTTCTGGTCCGGGTACTTTGTTTCATTAGAGTTGTTATTTAATTGGTTGTTGAACGGGGTACCTTGGGGCGCTCGTATTTTGTTGCCCGTGATTGCCGTGCTGGCTTTGGCTTGTCCCTTATTCTTGAACAAGGGGTATTATTGCGCGTATCTATGTCCTTTTGGGGCAGCGCAGGAATTGGTAGGGAAAGTTCGTAAGAAAAAAATAGCCCCCAAGGGAGTGTGGAAGAATGTATTTAAATATACTCGCGTGATCTATTTTATGGTGATTCTTGCGCTGTTGTTGTGGGGAATCCCGTTGGAATTGGCATCGTTGGAACCCTTCCCGGCATTTTTATTGACCGCTGCAACGGGGTGGGTCATCGCTTTGGCTGTCATATTTTTACTCTTATCCGTATTTTTTGCCCGTCCTTGGTGTAACTATTTTTGTCCTACCGGGGCGTTGCTGGATATTTTGAGAAAGGCCGATACAAAGGCGGGTTCGGAGAGAAGGAAAAAAGTGATCCGGGAATTTATTGCCTTGGCAATATTCCTCGTGATATTATATTTTATATTGAGGTAAAAAAAACTTGAAACTTTTTTACCGAAACATTTGATTGTTTGAATAAAAAGTGCGTAATTTGCATCCTGTTTGGAAAGCGTTTATAAAAATATTGAGAGATGTCAAGAATTTGTCAAATAACTGGAAAGAAAGCGATGGTTGGTAACCATGTTTCTCACTCCAAAAGAAGAGTGAAGAGAACATTCGAGATCAACCTGTTTAAGAGGAATTTTTATTGGCCAGAAGAAGATAGATGGATCCGTTTGAATGTATCTGCAGCCGGATTGCGCCTGATCAACAAGAAAGGTATTAGTGCTTGTTTGAAGGAAGCTACTGCCAATGGTTTAATTAAGAACGTATAAAGTAAGAAGAGATGGCAAAGAAGAGCAAAGGAAACAGAATACAGGTGATTTTGGAGTGTACGGAACACAAAGAATCCGGAATGCCGGGCACGTCTCGTTATATCACGACCAAAAACAGAAAGAACACCCCCGAGAGAATGGAGTTGCGTAAATACAACCCGATTCTGAGAAGAGTAACTTTACACAGAGAAATAAAATAATTAAGCTATGGCAAAGAAAGTTGTTGCAACACTTAAAACAGCAGATGGTAGGGGATTTGCAAAAATCATCAAAATGGTGAAATCTCCAAAAACCGGTGCCTATACTTTTAAGGAACAAATGGTTCCTAACGATCAGGTGAAAGAAGCCGTGAAAAAGTAAGATTTGAAATCTTCATATAAAAAAGAGCGTCGTGAGGCGCTCTTTTTTTTGTGTGTTTCGGGAAGTTTGTTCTGAAGGAGGTTGATTTAAAAGTTATTTTTTAACTCCTCCGTCAGCTATGCTGCCACCTCCTCTATAAACAGAGGAGGAGCTGGTGACTCTTTCCGAAGACAGGAAGTATTCCAGCTCTCCCTCTGTTTATAGAGGGAGTACCCCGAAGGGGGGAGGGAGTTTGAAAAATGACGTTTGACACGCTTTCTTGGAGTTACTTACACCGGATTTCATCAGGACAAAAAAAATCATGATTTTTTTACTCGAAAGTGTAACCTATCCCAATAATTCCCGTTATACTCTATGTATTCACAATCAAGGAATGCTTCTTGATGGTTGAAAACTGAAGAGTTAGTTTGAATAATTGAAAAATAAAATTTCTCGATTTTTTTTCGAGAAAAAACGAAACCTTTCTTTAGCGGTAACGTTAAAGAGGTAGAATAGATGATGAACTTATGATTTATTTTTAGCTGTTATTAGATTGAATCATCTAGCATAAAGAGAGGGGATAGCTTTGACTGGGGTTTAAGCTGATTTTCTGATAGAGTTCTTAAAAGTACTGGAATATATCCTACGGGACACCACGCACACACACCACACACACAGACGCACGCACACACACATACATACAACATCTTTTCGTCAGTCCCAATGTATTCCATTTAAGACGCTACAGGAAATCCCTCCTTTTTTTTATTTTTGATTTCCGATTTTAAATTCCTACCACACATTACTCCATGAATTTTAGATTTACTGATTTTAGATTTTTACGGTATCAAGTTTACACTTTTTATTCGTAAATTGTAAATCATAAATCATAAATTTTTCTTCCATTCGAAATAGTTTCCCTATCTTTGTAAGTTGATTTTTAAGGAATAGGAATTCATGGAGTACAGAGAAGAAGAAGATAACAATATAGCCATATTTGGTGCCAGAGAGCATAATCTGAAAAATATAGACCTGACGATTCCACGGGATAAGTTGACGGTGATTACCGGGTTAAGCGGGAGTGGAAAATCATCTTTGGCTTTTGATACGATATATGCCGAGGGGCAGCGTCGGTATCTGGAAACTTTTTCCGCATATGCCCGTCGTTTTCTGGGAGGTATGGAACGTCCGGATGTGGATAAAATTACCGGGTTAAGTCCTGTGATTTCAATTGAACAGAAAACCACGAATAAAAATCCTCGTTCTACGGTCGGTACGACCACCGAGATCTATGACTTTTTGCGTTTGCTTTATGCCCGTGCGGGTGTTGCTTACTCATACGCCACGGGTAGTAAGATGGTAAAGTATACGGATGAACAGATATTGGAATTGTTACAGCGTGATTTTGCCGGACGGCGTGTATTGTTGTTGGCTCCCGTGGTAAAAGGACGTAAAGGACACTACCGGGAGTTATTCGAGAATTTACGGAAGAATGGTTTTATTTCGGCACGGGTAGATGGAGAGCTGCGGGAGATAACGATCGGGATGAGTGTTGATCGTTATAAGATGCACGATATCGAAATCGTGGTGGACAAGATTGTCATGGATCAGGCTGATTTGAAACGCTTGAAAAATTCTGTGGGTACTGCCATGAAACACGGCAAGGGTGTGATGATGGTAAAAGATTACGAATCGGATGAGATTAAATATTATAGCCGCCATTTGATGTGTCCGGATACCGGGCTTTCTTATAAAGATCCGGCCCCGCATACCTTTTCTTTCAACTCGCCTCACGGGGCTTGTAAGAAATGTAAGGGATTGGGATTTGTCAACGAGGTGGCGATGGAAAAGATTATTCCGGATAATTCATTATCCATTCATGCCGGGGGAATCCTGCCCCTTGGAAAATATAAGGCTTCTCTTATTTTTTACCAGATCGAAACAATTCTGAGAAAACATGGTGCCGATATAAAACAACCGATTCGGGACCTACCCGAAGAGGCTTTGACAGATATTCTGTATGGTTATCCGGGACAATTCCGTTTGGAGAATGCGGAGATCGGGGTATCATCCAATTTCCTCACGACGTACGAGGGAATATTGAAGTATGTCACCATGCAGGAAGAAAATTCGACTTCCAAGAAAGCGAATAAATGGGCGGAACAGTTTATTTCCGTGACAACCTGTGACGTGTGTAACGGTCAACGGTTGAACCAAGAGGCTCTGCATTTCTATATTAACGGGAAGAATATTTCTGAATTGGCGAATATGGAGTTATCTGATTTGTACGAGTGGATCGGTAACGTGGAGGAACATTTAGAGGATAAACAGAAACAGATTGCGGGAGAGATTTTAAAAGAAATCCGGACTCGCCTGAAGTTTATGCTTGATGTCGGCTTGGAGTATCTGTCCTTGAATCGTCAGTCCATGACATTATCGGGAGGGGAGTCTCAGCGTATTCGTCTGGCAACACAGATCGGTTCACAGTTGGTAAACGTCCTTTATATATTGGATGAACCGAGTATTGGGTTGCACCAGAAGGATAACCGGAAGTTGATTCATTCTTTGCAGGAATTGCGGGATAACGGTAACTCGGTGATCGTGGTGGAGCATGACAAGGAGATGATGGAGAATGCCGATTATATCGTGGATTTGGGACCTAAGGCGGGAAGAAAAGGAGGGGAGATCACGGCTATCGGGGGGTATTCCGATATTCTGAAAAGTGATAGTCTGACTGCACAGTACTTGAAAGGGGAGAAGGTCATCGCTATCCCGGCGGAACGTCGTGCAGGGAATGGAAAGAAGATTTCCCTGAAAGGATGTACCGGAAATAATCTTAAAAATGTGAGTGTCGATTTTCCTCTGGGGAAATTGATTTGCGTGACCGGGGTAAGTGGAAGTGGAAAATCTTCTTTGGTCAACGGGACTTTGCATCCGATATTGAGTGCTTATTTTTATAATGCTTTGGCTGCACCGTTACCTTATAAATCGATAGAAGGGATGACTGAAATTGATAAGGTCGTGGTGGTGGATCAAAGCCCGTTAGGTAAAAGCCCTCGTTCCAATCCGGCAACTTACACGGGATTGTTTACCGATATTCGGAAGATATTCGAAAAGTTACCGGAGTCACAAATCCGGGGATACACGGCCGGACGTTTTTCCTTTAACGTGAGCGGAGGACGTTGTGAAGTTTGTAAAGGTGCGGGTGTGAAGACCATCGAGATGAATTTCCTTCCGGATGTCTATGTACATTGTGAGGCTTGTGATGGTAAACGTTACAACAAAGAGACCTTGGAGGTTCGCTATAAAGGAAAGTCCATCGGGGATGTATTGAACCTGACGATCAATCAGGCGGTAGAGTTCTTTGAGAATCTGCCTCACCTGCAATCCAAATTGAAGATGTTACAGGATGTCGGGTTGGGGTATATCAAGATCGGACAACCTTGTACCACGTTAAGCGGGGGAGAATCCCAGCGCATTAAATTGGCTACCGAACTTTCGAAGAAAGACACCGGGAGTACGCTATATATACTGGATGAACCTACAACCGGACTACATTTCGAGGATATAAATATATTGTTGGGAGTGCTACAAAAGCTGGTTGATAAAGGGAATACCGTGATTGTCATCGAGCATAACCTAGACGTGATTAAAGTAGCCGATTATCTTATCGATATGGGACCCGGCGGTGGTAAAATGGGTGGTACCGTCGTTTGTACCGGAACCCCGGAAGAAGTTGCTCGGAATAAAAAATCCGTGACGGCTCCTTTCTTGCGGGAGGAGTTGGGGATAAAAAAATAAGTTTATAGAGGGGGGACAAAAGGTATTTTTCAAACTCCCTCCCGGCTTCGCCGTACTCCCTCTATAAACAGAGGGAGAGTTGAGTTACTCACCGTCTTCGGGAAAAGTTACAAATTCCTCTTCTGTTCTCCCTCCCCATCCCCCCTTCGGGGTACTTCCCCTCAGGCAGGGGAAGAAAGAGGTGGCACGAAGTGACGGAGGAGTTTTTTTGAGGATAAAATACCTTTTGACACATCCTCATTTTATTTTTTTGAAAAAACGTCGCCACACGTATTTTTTCGTGTGTGGGTCTTTTGATGTGAGGACGAACGAGGCTTTGCCCACGATAAAGTCTTCGGGGATGGGACCGATGTATCGGGAATCCCGGGAGTTGAAGACTTGGTCGCCGGCCACAAAGTACCAATTTTTTTGGAACGTGTATTCACGGATCAAGGAATCCCGGATGTAGAGTTGGCGATCTTGTGAGTGTACGGGTGCTTGGGTTTCGTAAGCGATCAAGTGGCGGTATAGCGAAAAGTTTAACGTGTCAATGGTGATAGTGGCTCCTGCGGCGGGAAGGTACAGGGGACCGAAGTCTTGGATGTTCCAGCGATGCCAGTAATCGAAGGGGAAAGCGTTGTAAATTCCCGGGGCGTACTCCCCGCGGTAATGGTGCAGGCGTTGTTGTTCCTCCATGTTTCCGTAGCCGGTTTTACCGTTGATATGATTGATTCCGGCGATGATTGATAACGTGTCTCCGGGCAGGGCGATACAGCGTTTCACGTAAAATGTTCCTAAATCCATATCCCAGCGACCGTTCGTGTGCGTGGGAAAGTTGAAAACGATCACGTCATTGCGTTTCAGTGAAGAGAACCCCGGTACCCGCACGGTTTCCGGGTGTGCGCCGTCCAAGAAGTCGAAGTTTTTGTAAAAGCGGGCTCCCATGTACATTTTGTTCACCACGATAAAATCTCCCGGTTCGATCGTCGGGTACATCGAGTCGGAAGGGATGCTGTAAAAGTCCACGATAAAAAAGCGCAACAGGGCAGCAATCACGATGGCCAGCAGGATGGCTCCCACGTACTGGAATATGGATTTAATTACTTTCTTCATTTTTTTCTTGAGATAAAAATACGTTCTAAATAGTAATAAAACAAGGGAATGATGAATAAACTGACGAAGGTTCCGACCGTCATTCCGGCAATAAGTGTGATCGACATGGGCATTACTAATTTGTAATAAATAAAATGGGGCTCTATTGAGTATCTATAATTAGTTTCAGCATATCCCGTTTCATCTCCTCGGCGGCGGAAGAGGGGACTTTGGGGGCTTTTTCGAGTAGTAAGCGGGCAGTGGCAATGGCCTTGTCGGTTTGGCCGTTTTCGTGGTACATCTTGGAGAGCAGGTAGAGTGGGTAGAGGCGGTTGGGGACCATGCGGGAGGCTTTCAGGAAAGCGGATTCAGCTTGAGGATATTGTTTCATGGTTTGGTAGTTTTTGCCCATGATGTTACGGATCATGGGATCGGCAGATAGGCGGGCAGCCTCTTCAAGGATGAGGTTACTGGTTTCGGGTTGTCCCGTGCGGGAGAGGCATTGCCCGTATTCGAAGAGGAATGCGGGTTGATCCTTCAGAAGAGGGTAGAGTTTCTTGTAATTATCCACGGTGCGTTCGAATATCTGCATGTTAAAATAGATTTGTTCGGATTTCCAGCGTTTGTAGGCTTGTTCCCGTTCCTGTTGCCCGGTGGCTAGGAAATAGATGGGGAGAAACAGGAACAGGTAGAAGATGCCGGAGAGCCAACGGGAACCCTGTTGCATCGAGGTACATTGTGCCAAGAGCAGCGTGAAGAGGATGAGAAGGGGCAACACGCTGAACGGGTAGGAAAAGCAGGCAAAAACGAGGAACGCGGCTAACGAACCGGTCACGCCTGCCGCGACTTTATTGTCAGGATGCCGGGCGGTTTTGAAGGCCCAAAAAATGATTGTCAGGAAAAGTAATAAACCGATGATTCCGGTTTCTGTCGTGATTTGCACGAATTCGTTGAAGGCTGTCTCGGGGGCATCGGCCACGAGTTCTTCTCCTGCGGAGCGCTCCGTGGCAGAGAAATAGGCGGCTTGGGCTTCCCCGTAGGCCCCGGCAAAATGCCCGAACCCGACGCCTGTTGCCGGATGGGAGGCTACAAGGGTGGACGAGACTTTCCAGATGAGTCGGCGTCCATCGGCAGATTCTTTTTTTAATTGGTATATCCCGATGAGAGTCTCGGTGACTAGGAGGAATATACAGATCGTTGCGATGAAGGAGGCGAACCGATGTTTTTGAAATAAAAACTTCAATCGGTTATAGAGGTGAAAGTAGTTACCTAGTACAATTCCGCATCCCGCGATGGCGGCTAACCACGCCCCGCGACTTAACGTGGCGGGCAGGACGAGCAGGAGAAGTACGAGAATCACTCCCGACAGGATGCGGGCTATCCGGCAGGCGGTAAGCGTGTAGTATAAAGCTAACGGTAGTATGGCAACTAGAAATCCGGAATAGGGGCCGGGGTTGAAGAATGATCCGGTTAGTTCGAAACGGCTGTGTTGAGAGGGAGTAAAACCGTATAGTTGGGCGAGTCCCCAGATGGCTTCTATTGCCCCGGTGAGCAGGAGTGCCGCGTGCGTGAAACTGAGCGAGGCGAATGTTGTCAGCTGTCGGAATATGAAATACGTGACGATGATCAAGATGAAGAGGCTCGTTCGGGTGGGAGCGATTGTCCCCGCAAAATAGTCGTTACAGAGGGTATAGCCCGCATAAAGGAGAACCAGCAGGTCAGTTATCGAAAAACGGAAAGGACGCATCCATACGAGCGGTATGCAGGCAATTCCTGCCACGATAATAACTTTGTAGAACCAAAAAATCTTAGCTATCCGGTTCCCTAAACTCTCGTCGAGGGCAAAGGCTGTGGACAATAAGAGTATGGTCAGCATGAAGACCACGATGCCCGATAAGTAGAGGTTAAGGTTTTTCCGGAGCTGCATATCGTTTTATTTTTCACAAATGTAAAAAAATATACTATGAACAGCGTTAGGGAATTCTGATAAGATTATGAAAATTTTAAGTGCTTTAAATAATCTTCAAAGTTATCACATTTGTTTAATTTGATTACATTATTCTTTTTCTTTCTCTTCTTTCTCGACAGGGTCGGGTTCTTTGGTTTCTTTGAAGATGTCGAATTTATTCAATGGTTGCATGTATTTCAGCCAGCGGAAGTCCTTCAGACGGGCTTCTTCGGGATCGGCCAAGAACAAGGGATTGAGTTCCCCGTCGGGCTTGTTGATGAAGATGATGTCCGTGACTTTCCGTTTGTCGATCATGATACGGATGTTGGAGCTATTGGCGGTGTTAACACCAATGATGTTTCCTTTATCATCGGGGAAGTAGATGGTTTCCCCGTTACCGTTCACATACACCATGTAGAGTTCGTTATCCCGGAAATAACCGGTCATATTTCGCCCTTTGATCTGGTCGTACATTTCGGTTTCCTCCCTTCGAGAGACCATGAAGGCCTTGGTATTCAGGTAGAATTCCTTAATCGTTCCATTTCCCGTGAGCAAGGAAATCTTTTCGGCGGTCATTTGGTTGCCACTGGCCCATGCCACTGGCTCATTGTAGAGGGTGATGGTGGAGTCGACAGAAAGGTAGACCATCGAATCACACAATCCTTGCAAGTCCTGACTAAAGAACTTGACTTTATAGTAAGCCCGTAAAATCTGGTTCTTGGCAGAGTCCTGATCCATGAACAGGGTATCTCCGTGTACGAAAAGAGAATCTTGTTTTCCGAC
The DNA here is from genome assembly GCF_040920905.1 of Butyricimonas sp. RTP31003st1_G1_RTP31003_210430. Lineage (NCBI taxonomy): Bacteria > Pseudomonadati > Bacteroidota > Bacteroidia > Bacteroidales > Odoribacteraceae > Butyricimonas > Butyricimonas sp. RTP31003st1_G1_RTP31003_210430. Next base: position 22,145 of record NZ_JBCOSQ010000055.1, read on the forward strand.
CATGATTAACAGGGCGCTGTCGGTGACGAATGCCTTGTTTTGTTCCCGGTCCATTTGCGCGTATTCACCTTTCACAATCACGTTGTTCACGGTGTCCACAAGCGTGACGTTCCAGTAGAGATAAGCCATCCCGGTTATACTATCGATGACCATGGTATCGGCCACCCCCTCGTAACTCTGGTGTGTGACTCGGTTGTTCTTGTACAGTTCTGCGTGTCCCAAGTTGGAGTCATACCATCCATCCTCGGAGTAGAGGGTGTTATTTTCGTCCTCCTTCCCGTATATGTTCGTGGGGCCCAGAATGGAAACCAGCTTAGTTTCCGTGTTATATTTCAAGGTGTCCGAGAAGATCAGGTATTCGGGAGAATTCACTTTCACGCTGTCTTTGAAGAGAGCTATCTTCGTTTGGGTAAAATAGTTTCCTTTTTTACTATCCAATGTGTTTTGGCTATCTTTCAGTTGTCCCCAGTTGAAGTAATACCCGATGTCGAATAGTCCGTCATAATCCAGAAAATCGGTGGTCAGGATCATCTGGGGATCTTCCAGCGTGACGTTCCGGCGGACTTGAATCAGTTTTTTGTTGGCATCATAGTACATGTAGTCACCGGACATACGGATGCTATCGTTTTTGATCACCCGCACGTGGCCGAATGCTTCAAGATAGTTGGAGTCCGGTAGTTCATACTGGTAGAGACTATCGCACCACATGAGCGTGTTTTCATGCGTCATGTGTACGTTCCCGATAAACCTAGACGGTTTGCCCAGCGTTCCCACCAGTAAACTATCGGCATTAACGATCTTGACTTTAGCTTTTTTATTTCCCTGTGCTACAACTGTCTGCAAGGGGAATAGTCCCCATACAATACATAATATCCCAACCCATAAACCTGCTCTCATCGCGGAAAAATCATCAATCTTTAATTGTAAATCTTAGCTTGTCAATTATTTAAACCATCCGTCATAATGGAATTTGGAGTTCTTGTAATCTTCGTCGATATGGATATAGGTGTTTGCTTGTTTTTCCTTGATCCATTTATCAAGTACTTCCTGTTGTTTTTTGCTTTTCAACCCGTTTTCAAAGCTGATCCAGTCATCGTCCAGGTTAGCCGTGTGGGAAGGATAGTAAGCCTTGATTTTGATCACCTTGTATTCTTCGCCTGTACGGGTCTGATCCAAGAAAGGAGAGGAAATTTCACCCACTTTCAGTTTGTTTACCTGACGGGCCATTTCTCCTTCGATGGTTTCTCTGGGGAGTTTGGAATCAGCGTCTTCCTCGTTGAAAATCAATCCGCCGTTGTTTCTGGTCTTTTTGTCCATGGAGAAATAAGCCGCGGCTTCTTCAAACGTGGCTTTCCCGTCGTGGATGTAAGTCAACACGGTGTCCAAATGCTGGATTGCTTCTTGCCGTTCTTCATCGGAAATCCGGGGACGGAGCAGGATGTGGCGCACGTTTACTTTGTCTCCTTGGCGGTCGATGTATTGAAGGATATGGAAACCGAATTCTGTTTCCACGATTTTAGATACCCTGCCGGGTTTCAAGCTGAAGGCAGCTTCGGCAAATGCCGGGGCCAGCGCGCTCTTGGTTTGGTAACCTAATTCACCACCTTTAGCGGCAGATCCGGGGTCTTCCGAGTACAATACAGCTAACGTGTTGAACGTTTGTTTGCCGGCAAGAATCTCTTCACGGAAATCTCTCAACCGGTTACGGATACGTTCCTTCTCGGTATCGCTGATTCTCGGTTTGATAACGATCTGTTGAATCTCGTATTTATCGGGTACTTCCGGAAGACTGTCCTTGTTGAATTTCCGGTAGAAATACCTGACTTCCGAGGGGGTTACCCGAACGTTTCCGACGATTTTGGATTGCATATGTTGCGTGATCATTTGTTCGCGGAGCGGGTTACGCATTTCGTTCTTGATGTCCTCGTATGATTTTCCGAAGTAGGTTTCCAGACGTTCCCGGGAACCGATGTGTTGCACGTATTGCTCCAATTGTGAATTCAACGCGTTTTCCACTTCCGTGTCGGTTACCTCGATACTATCTATCTTAGCTTGAGCCACTAACAGTTTCTGGACCAATAAATTTTCTAATATTCTGGTACGAGAGTCGGCGGAAGAATTTACTAATCCTTGGGATTGTTCATGTAAAAATTGGTTCTCAATATCCGATTTCAACACGATTTCTTCACCCACGACAGCGATAATCTTGTCGATCACGTTTTTTTGTGCCGAGGCGTAACTAGCTAAAAATAACAGTACAAGCAGTGATAAATATCTCATAATTTATGAATAAGGTTATACTCAATAAAAACGCTCTAAACTAATACTTTTTCTTCAAATCCGCGAATAATCCGTTCGTTTTCGCATTTTTATTTTCATTTTTCTAATCCTGTTAATATATTTTGACGTAATCTTTCCGAAGACCTTCCGTGTTGATGTCTTTTTCCAGATTCTCTTCGAAGGAGATTTTACGTTTGTTCAGCAACAATATCTCGATCTCTTTTTTCACGTAACCGAGAGGTGCCGTTTCATGAGCTTGGCGTAGCTCGTTGATCTTGAGAAAATAGTGATTCTCGTCGTCCTCGATTTCGATGGACTCCTTGTTTTTATATTTACTTTCCCATTCTGCCGACGTGATGGGCAGGAGGTTCAGCAGGTTACGCAGTTCGATCCATTGGTCGTTGAAGTTATCGAATTTCTTGGCTGACGTGATGCAATACTCTTCCAACGCTTCCTGGTCTTTGGCTTCCTTGGAACGGAACCATTTACGAGCATTTTCAATGTTCGGAGCGGATTTGGGAATCACCACGAACAAAGCTCTCACGACCGGGGTGTTCAGCACGAAGTTGAATTTGTTCGCGTCGTAGTATTGCGAGATTTCACGTTCGCTTACTTCCCGGCTGAGTTTCTGGGAAATCAGTTTCTCCTTGTATTTATGGATCAAGATAGAAGAGGAATAGTCTTCCACTTGTTTCCGAATGTTTTTTTCCTCGTCGCTCAGGTTCTGGGTCGCTTTGTGCAACAGTAATTCTTTGGTAATCCAGTTCCGCACGTAGCTTTGTGCCATGATGAGACTATCTTTCGAGGGGGTTCCTTGGGGAATAAAGCCGGAAACTTCCGATTTCAGCAAGTATTTGTCGAAAACCTTTGCCACGGGTTGCTCGTTTTTCGCGAACTTATCGTTACAAGCCCATAGGAAGGGGATAAAAATCAGTATATGTTGTAGTTTCATGATTTTATGCGATTAATATTCGGGCGAAAATAATAAAAAGCGATTTAAATATACGAGTTTGTGAGAGTTTTTTCGTCTATTTTGTATTTTTGCGAATAGAATTCGAAGAATGACCCGTGATATAAAAGAGATATTAAAGACTTACTGGGGATACGATGATTTCCGATCCTTGCAAGAAGAGATTATCCGTTCCGTGCTGGACGGGAAGGACACGCTTGCCCTTATGCCCACGGGAGGGGGAAAGTCGCTCACGTACCAGGTGTCCGGGCTAGCGATGGAGGGTGTCTGTCTGGTGGTGACCCCGTTGATTGCCCTGATGAAGGATCAAGTGGAGGATTTAAAGAACAGGCAGATTCCAGCCGAGGCGATCTACACGGGGATGAGGCGTGACCGGGTGGAGTCGATCATTAATAAATGTATATATGATACGGTTAAGTTCTTGTACGTGTCGCCCGAGCGATTGTACTCGGAACGGTTCCGGGAAAAATTGAGGTTGATGAACGTGTGTCTGATTACCGTGGACGAAGCTCATTGTATTTCTCAATGGGGGTATGATTTTCGTCCCCCGTACCTGCGAATAGCGGAGGTGCGTGAATTCTTTCCCGGGGTGGCTACCCTGGCGCTCACGGCCACGGCTACCCCCGAGGTCGTGGAGGATATTCAGAAACAGCTGCACTTTTCGACCCCGAACGTTCTCTCTAAAAGTTTCCGGCGGGAAAATATTTCCTACGTGATCCGGGACACGGAGGCCAAGCCGTTGGAATTATTCAATATTTTGTCCAAGGTGCAGGGGGGGGCGATCGTGTACGTGCGTACCCGGTTGAAGGCTTCTTCGATTGCCGCTTTCCTGAACAAGTCGGGGATCAAGTCTGACTTTTATCATGCCGGGTTGTCTTCTGCGCAGCGGGCACGTCGGCAGGAGGCGTGGAAAAGCGGAAAAGTTCCCGTGGTGGTGGCGACGAACGCTTTCGGGATGGGGATTGATAAGGCGGATGTGCGGGTGGTGGTGCATTATGACGTGCCGGACAGTCCGGAGGCCTATTTCCAAGAGGCGGGACGTGCCGGACGGGATGGAAAAAGGGCATACGCCGTGTTACTTTCCAGCCGGGCAGCTTTGGGTGGTTTACAAAAACGGATTGATGATGCTTTTCCCCCGAAAGATTATATATTGAGGGTGTACGAGGCCTTGGCGAACTATTACCAGTTAGGTGAGGGCGAGGGACAGGGACGGGCGTTCGAGTTCAATTTGAAACTGTTTGCCCGTAATTTTAAACTCAACGAGGCGAGGGTGATGTCTGCCATCAGTATTCTGGAGGTCGCGGGGTTCTTGGGGTACACGACGGATATAAATTCCCGTTCCCGGGTGATGTTCACCGTGTTACGGGATCGGTTGTACGAGTTTGAGACGGGTGATCCCTTGTTGGAAAGACTTATGGTTCTCCTGATGAGAAATTATGCCGGAATTTTCGTGCAGGATGCTTACGTGGACGAAGGTTTTTTGGCTGATCAGCTCGACGTGACACGCAAGGTGCTGTATGATGCTTTTATTTCTCTGGCAAAGCGTAAGATTATTCGCTACGTGCCGGGGGACGTGAAACCTTACATTGTGTATTACCAGCCCCGGTTGCCATTGTCCTATATCACAATCGGGAGGGAGGCTTACGAGAACCGGAAGGAGTTGTTTGTCACGAAGATCGGGGCCATGGCCCGTTATATCCGGGATGACGAAACGTGTCGCCAGCTTTTGCTTATGGAGTATTTCGGGCAGAAGGAAGAGAAACCTTGCGGGATATGTGATGTCTGTATCGGGAAGAAGAAACGGTTGCATCGGGAAGAGCGGAAGAGCTTGGAGGAACGGATTTTGCAAGTGCTTGTCAAACAGAATACGAATATTCGGGAGTTGGTGCGTCAATTGGGTGAGGACGAAGAAGTCGTGATCGGGCAAGTCCGGAAATTGTTGGATGAAGGGAAAATTCAATATGTTTCGACCTTGGAACTGGGGATAACGAGGAAGTCCTAAATGTTAATTTAGTATAATAGCATTACACTCTTTCCCTTGTCCCGTCGGTGTTTCACTGGTAAGTCTTCGATAAGTTACCGATAAGTCTTCGATAAGTTGCCGATACGGGCAGTCAATTTTTCGTTACTTTTTTCTTGAAAAATGATGGAGGTATTAGTGAGACATAGGTGCGAGTCGCTGTTGAGTGTTAGGAACGTATTTTATAAGAAGTATCCTAATTTGACGTTGATCGGTAGTCTAATTAGGATTTTTGTTTATATCGTTAGAACTAAATATTATTTATTACTTTTGCGGTTGTAAATATAGAAAAAATATAACTGATGGAATTCATGTTTTTGGGGGATAAACACAATATTCCTGTTATATAGGGAACTATAAAATCTAACCCTAGGCGACAATGTTTTATGATTATGGAACAGATATTTAATAAGGAACAGCAAGGAACTGCGCGATTCATTTTGAATCATCCTTTAGCGAAACTATCGGATTTGCGTTCTAATGAAATAAAAGATTTAGCCGTGGTGTGGTGTTACTATTCAGGTAAGATTGAAGGGAATACCTATACTTACGTGGAAACAGAGGCATTGCTCAAAGATGGCATTACTTCCGAAAAGAAGTATGAAGACGCCAAGATGCTGAAAAACCTATATAATACTTTCATATCAGAAGTGGAGTATATTAATAAAGGGAGGAATCAGGAAATAATTGATGAACGCACTTTATTCCGAGTACATCAGGCTATATCCACGGGTTTGGTTTCCAATGAAGAATCCGGCTATTTGAGAACAAGAGCTGTCCGTATCAGCGGTACGGGATATATTCCTCCAAAGGACTTGCACGATATTCGAGCTAAGTTGAATGAAATACTTTATCAACAGGAACAATTCACAAATCCATTGGAACGGGCTGTTTATCTTCATTGTAACATAGCTAAATTGCAGCCTTTCATTGATGGAAATAAACGTACCGCCCGAATGGTGGAAAGCATTGCCTTGATGAATGCCGATATTATCCCAGTCTATTCCTCGAAAGATGCTGATATATTGAATTACAGGAAAGGGTTGATAGCTTTTTATGAAACCGAAGATTATTCTCTTTATGCTGATTATTTTCTAAACAGGCAAGTGGAGCGAATAAAAGAAATCGAATAAAAAAGATTCAAATTTGTCGGTACCTTTTTCTTCGTGAAGTGTTATAAGGTAAAATAACACGAAATGAAAAAGGAAACAGAGTATATTATCCAGTTGATCGTGAAAAGACTTCAAGGAGGTTTGTCTCCCGAAGAGGAAACTTTCTTCGCGGCTTGGAAATCACGTTCCAAGGCCAACGAGGAGTTGTATGAACGATTGGAAAATGAATACAAGGAACATACGGAATATCCTTTATACGAACAGTTTAATGCTCGTCGGTCGTGGCCGTCTGTCATGAAAGACATTCGGAAGAGACATTCCATTCGACGCTTGTATCGTGGGATTGCCGCGGCTGCCATCGTGTTATTGAGTGTATCTTCTTATCTGATGTTTTCGACGGGCGGTGAGGAAGTACTGCCCGTGGCCCGGGTGGAGTCGGGCAACCATTTTTCTTTTGGGAAGCGTGCCTCGCTGATTCTGTCGGGAGGGGATACTTTGCTGATTGCCCCGGGGGTGGCGGACACGCTTGACGAGCAATTACCTTTCGTGAGTAATAATGGTGAAACCTTGATCTATCATACTCCCCGAACGGCGGATTCTTTGGTGTATAATACGCTGAAAATACCTCGTGGCGGGGCTTATTCTTTGCAGTTGTCGGATGGTACGAAGGTAATGCTGAATTCCGATTCCCGGTTAAAGTTCCCGCAATCTTTTTCGGGTGATACCCGGGAGGTGTATCTGGAAGGAGAAGGATTTTTTCAGGTGGCAAAGGATGCTGCGAAACCCTTTATCGTGCATTGTGAGAAGTATGCCGTGCGTGTGTTAGGTACTACGTTTAATATTTCTGCTTACCGGAACGATGAAGTTTCGATGACGACGTTAGTCGAGGGACGGGTGAATATTGAGTGCGGGAATACGGTTGTTGCGTTGACTCCCGGACTGATGGCTGCCGTGGCCGATTCGAAAGTGACGACCCGGGAAGTGAACGTGGAGTCCTATATCTCCTGGACGAGAGACCAGTTCAGTTTCAGCGAGGAACGTCTGGAGGATTTGTTAAAAAAGATTTCCCGCTGGTATGACGTGGAGTTCGTGTTTGATGATGAGGAGATCAAGGATTATAAATTTTCCGGGTTTATGCCCAGGTACGAGAGTATAGATGCTATCCTGCAAATTATGGAACAAGCTGCAAATGTAACCTTTAAGATGAATAATAAACAGATCGTGGTATACACGCATCAGGAATAGAAAACAGGTGTTATTATAATTTTTATTTAAAATTTCATACATGAAAAGATGGATTACCCTAGGTATGGTAATACTATTAGTATTGCCATGCACTCAGACTTCATTCGCTTCTGCGAGAAAGAAAAAGACAGTGGCAACGGAAACGAAAAAAGAACCGACCAAACGGCAAAGTAAATATGATAAGTTGGTAAAGAATAAATCGTGTGAGACAGCCCGGGGGGAATTCGTGACCTTGCATAAGCTGGATGGGAAGGTTTATTTCGAGTTTCCAGTGAAATATCTGGGGCGGGAAATGTTACTAGCCTCGACGATTTCGGAGGCGAGTGATAATAACCTATGTGCTATCGGTTATAAACCGAAAGATCCAATGCATATAAAATTCACGAAGACGGACAGCACGATTTTTATGCGGGAAGTGAATGTGTCCGCAACTTGTAACCCTCAAGAGGGGCATATGAAGGAAGTGATGGCAAGGAGTTTTATGGACCCGATTATCGGTTCGTATAAAATCTATTGCTACACGAACGATAGTTCTGCTTTTTTGCTTGATATGACCTCTTTGTTTACGGGTAATTCGGAGCGATTGGCACCGATTTCCAGTGGAGGTGGAATGGTTGAGATTACAGCCGTGTTTAATAGTGCGGGTTCTATTTTGGATGGAATTAAGGCTTTTGATGATAACGTGACGGTAAAGTCGTATCTTTCCTATTCCGTGTCGGCCAAGATGATGGGGATGTTTATTGTGAAGAAAAACGAGCCTTTGACGGTGAAAGCAACCCGTACTTTGCTGTTGTTGCCGGAAGAGAAGATGCATCCACGGGTGAGTGATACCCGGATCGGGGTGTTTGTTACGAATACGAAACAACATATTTCTACCGACGAGGACCGGATTCAGATTTACACGCTGGCGAATCGCTGGCGGGTGGAACCGAAAGATGTGGAGGCCTATAAACGAGGTGAACTGGTGGAACCCGTGAAACCGATCGTGTTTTATGTGGATGATGCTTTTCCTGCCATGTGGAAGGAACCCGTGCGGAAGGCTGCTTTGCGTTGGAATGTTGCTTTCGAGAAGATCGGGTTGAAGAACGTGATCCAGGTGCGGGATTTCCCGAAGGATGATCCGACTTTTGATCCGGATAATCTGAAATACTCTTGTATTCGTTATGTTCCGGCTGCGATCACGAATGCTATGGGGCCCTCGTGGACTGATCCGAGAACAGGTGAGATCATTAACGCGTCTGTCATTATTTTTAATGATGTCGTGAAGTTGGCCAATCAATGGCGTTTTTTACAAACTTCTCAAGTTGACCCGTCCGTGCGTACCAAGAAAATGCCGGATAATATTCTGGAAGAATCCATTGAATATATCGTGGCTCACGAGGTGGGGCATACCCTTGGGTTGATGCACAATATGTCGGCATCGGCAGCCTATCCGGTTGATTCGTTACGTTCTGCAAAGTTTACTCAAAAGTACGGGACGACACCTTCCATCATGGATTATGCCCGGTTTAATTACGTGGCGCAACCCGAAGATAAGGGTGTGAAGTTGACCCCGCCTAATTTGGGTATTTATGACGAGTATGTGATTAAGTGGTTGTACACGCCCCTGTACGGTCTTTCGGCTAAAGAGGAGCAAGCTATGTTGGAGAGTTGGATTGACGAACATGCAGGAGATCCCATATATCGTTATGGAAAGCAACAGGTGATTGCCCGTTACGATCCGAGTGCGCTGGAAGAGGATTTAGGGGACGATGCTATTAAGGCCGGGGATTACGGGATCAAGAATCTGAAATATATCGTGGCCAACATGAATAATTGGTTTGTGGATGATACGGATGGCTCGCATCGTGAGAATCTGTATAACGAGCTGGGAAATCAGTATTACCGTTATTTGAAAAATGTCATGCATAACGTGGGGGGGATTTATCTGACGGAGGTGAAACCGGGTACTGCCGGAAAGACATTTCAATCCGTGCCGAAAGAATTGCAACGTAACTCTTTTGTGTGGGTGATCAAGCAATTGAAAAATAGTGATTGGTTACATAACACGGGATTGACTGATCAGTTCGGACTACGGGTTGCCTTGCCACCGATCGTGTGTTACTACACGGCAACGGAGTTGTTAGGAACGTATAAGAACGTGGTGTTGTCTGCTCACGTGTCTCAAGATCCCTACACGTTGAAGGCTTACTTTGATGATTTGTACAACCACGTGTGGGAGAATGCTATAAAGGGGCGTAAGCCGACTTCGGGGGAGAAAATATTACAACGTTTGGTGGTGGATCAGGCTGCTGACGTGATTACCAAGAAGAGTAAGTTGGTGAAGGTGCTAGCCGATCCGGACGAGGGGCTGGGAATGGAGAATGCGTTTATGCCGTCCGTGGATGAGATTGTAGCTTACGGTTTGGACCCGACCGGATTGGTGGGACAATACCAGAATGAGTTGCGGGAATTGGAACAAGTTCATGGGAAGGGACTTGTGGCCAAGCAACTAACCTCTTTCGGACATGGTTATGATTGGCAGTACCGGGTGAATACCCGTACGATCGATGATTCAAAAACGTATTTCTACGCTTATGCTTTACGTGTGAAGAATTTGTTGAACAGTAGATTGGCTACGGCAGATTCCGATACGAAAGCACATTACCAGACGATGCTTTACGCTTTGGACGAAGCGTTGAATGCTCTGAATAAAAAATAAATGTTACAAGCACTTAAAACCCCAAAAGGTTTTAAGTGCTGAAAAGATCTCGAAATGGTCTTCTATGTGTTTTTTACAAACCTAAACAAACTGAAAATGGGAAAGAACTTGTCTATGAAACAGGCGAGCTATAGCCAATGGGCTACGAAAGTATGCATGTTGCTTGGTTGCTTGATTTTATTCAGCTTTTCGGGTTTTGGTGGCGGAACGTCACCTAAATTCGATGAGAAAACACCTCTGAATTTGAAATTCGAGAAAGCCACGATGTTGCAGGTTTTGAATACCTTGAAAAAGGAGACATCACTTGATTTCGTTTATAACCACGAGGAGATTCAGGGAATCCCTCTTATTACTAAAGAATTTAAGAATGTGACGGTAAGGGAGATTCTGGATTACTGTTTGCAGAATACACCTTACACGTACACGCTTGTGAATGATGTTGTGATTATTAAAAAGCGCCAGGAAACGAAAACGGTTGACAAGGTGAGTATCACCGGAGATGTTAAGGATGCTGACGGTAACCCGCTACCGGGAGCCACGGTTCTGCTGAAAGGAACTTCTTTAGGAGTGGCCACGGATGCGACGGGTAAGTTTAAGCTGGAAATTCCCGCACAAAAGGAGATGATACTGATATTTAATTTTATCGGAATGGCAAGCCAGACCATCACGGTGACAAAATCCGAGGAGTTGCATGTTGTTTTGAAGGAAGACACTCGTGAGTTGGAAGATGTCGTGGTTACCGGTTATTACACGCAGGCTAAAAATGCCTACACGGGGGAATTGACCACGGTGAAAGGGGAGGATTTGCTGAAAGTGTCCCCGACGAATCTGATTCAGGCGCTGGCCTCATTGGTGCCGGGTTTACGGATTGTGGAAAATAACGAGCAGGGGTCCAATCCGAATGCGATTCCCGAGATTCTGATCCGGGGGGCGAATTCCATCATGACCGAGAATCAGGCGGACGTGAATACGCCTTTGATTATGCTGGATGGGGTTGAGATTTCGATACAGGAGTTGTATGACTTGGATATTTACGATATTGGGCAGGTGACCGTGTTGAAGGATGCTTCTGCGGCGGTGTTGTACGGGGATAAAGCTGCCAGTGGCGTTATCTTGGTGGAGAGAACGAAAGTGACGGAATCCAAGCCTCGCTTGAGTTATAATTTCACGCCTAATTTCAGCTATCCGGATTTGACATCCTTGCGTTTGTGTAATGCAGAACAGAAGTTGGAACTGGAACGTTTGGCCGGGTTGTACGATGAAGTGAATGGGAGCCTTGATCCGGCGTATTACTACAAGTTGGATAATATCCGCCGGGGTGTTTACACGGATTGGCCATCCAAGCCTTTACGCTGGGCTTTCTCGCACAATCATTCGGTGACGTTGACCGGTAGGGGAAACGGGATCGAGTACAGGGCAAGCGGGAGTTTCAGGGATGCCTATGGCGTGATGAAAGGGGATAACCGTCGGAACTACGGGGCGAATTTTTCTTTCGCGTATCACTTAACGGATAAATTGACTTTTAATTACCGTTTCGCTTTCACGATGACCGATAGCAAAGCAAGTCCTTACGGGGATTTCGGGAAATATACGAGACTGAACCCGTATAATCCGGTGTATGACGAATACGGGGAGTATATAAAACTCTATTATTTTGATCCTTACCTTTCAAATGCCAATGATTCCCGGAATCAAGGAAATCCGTTGTACGACGCAACGTTGTCCAGTTTTAACAAGGGACGGAACAAGTCGTTTTCGAATTACTTGAGTATGCGGTGGGATATTAAAAAGGCATTTTTCATCACGGGCGATATTAACGTGAATATGAGTGATTCTTACACGAAGGTGTACGTGTCGCCGGATGATTCTTCGTTTGAAGGTAAGTTTTTAAACCAGAAAGGAACTTATTCTTTCACGCATAACGAGAGTACGAACTGGGCGGGAAAGATTGCGTTAAATTATCGTTTACCTCTGAATGAGGCAGGTAACACGGTGTTGACCGTGAACGTGGGTACAGATTTTAAAATGGGGAATTCTTCTTCTATCACGACGAAGGCGGAAGGATTTTTGAAAGATGGTATGACAGATATTAAATTTGCTTCTCAATATGCCTCTACCCGTCCGAGTGGTGGAGATAAGAAAACTAGAGAAGTCGGTTTTTACGGGACCGGTAGTTTCGAGTTGCTGGGACGTTATTTCCTGAACGGTTCCTATAAATCGGCCGGATCATCCCGTTTCGGGAGTGATCATCGCTTTGCCCCGGTGTGGTCGGCAGGTATCGGATGGAACGTTGACAAAGAGAGTTTTATGGGTAACGTGAGTTGGTTGAATATGCTACGGTTGCGTTTTAGCGTGGGATCAACGGCTAACGTGACGTTCTCACCCTATCAGGCAATGACGACTTATAATTACACGACAGATCTGATTCATTACGCGGGAATCGGGGCGGTACCGATCACGATGGGAAACCCGGATCTGAACTGGCAGATCACGATGAAATATAACTGGGGGTTGAGTGCCACGTTGTTTAATGAACGGATAAATATTGATGCCAGTTATTACAAGAATAAAACGAAAGATGCTTTGATGCCGATTTCTTTACCTTGGTCCGTGGGAGTTTCCTCCGTGCAGGTGAATATGGGAAAATTGGAAAACTCCGGATGCGAGTTTGCGATCTCGGCGCACGTGATCAAGCAAAAAGGACTCTTCTGGATGGTCACGGTGAATGGCTCTCACACGATGGATAAGTTGACAAACGTGTCAACCGCCTTGAAGTCAATCGAGGTTGCCCAGTCTTTGGG
>NZ_JBCOSQ010000056.1:0-34876 GCF_040920905.1 Butyricimonas sp. RTP31003st1_G1_RTP31003_210430
CTGCTGTATTGCCCTGTCTATCTCCCAGTCGATATCACCTATGCCAAGAGATATGCTTGTGCCATGCAGCATACACCGTGCGAGTTTCAATGCGGAATCTGTCTTGTCTTCCTTGCGCAACCGGTCGAAAGCCATCAGCGCGATTTGTCTGTTTGAAATCTTTATCTCTTCCATATATTTTGCATCTGTTTGGGTCAGACAATCCCGGTAAGTTGCCTGAATCGCGCAACTATTTCATTGCATTTGCTTTGGGCAAGTTCCTCATATTTTTTGCAAATGGCACAGTATGCCTTCCAAGGTTGGCCTCTAAGCTCGTGCTCGTATGAGGACCTGACCAATTCCGGATATTCTTCAAAAAGTGTCTTGAATGCTTTACGCCATTTGCGCCCTTGCCACAATCCGTTTGCTATCAATGTTATGAATTCAAACATCTGTTCGTCTGTTTTCACATCCAATGCATAAAAATGGTCTGTTGTCGGCCACACGTTGTTGGAATGCTGCCAAGTTTCTATCTGCTTGGTTTTGGCATTGTATGCCATTCTTGTAATTACCTGGTGACTCATATTGATATGTTTTTAGTTCATTACCGTATTGTCTCTTTTCCTGTCACGGCTTGCCAGCATCCCGAAATGGATGCTGAATATGCGCCGGCTGAAGCAGAGCGGCGAGTTGTATTCCACCCGTTGCCACAGGGTAAAGTGGTTGTCGGAGAATGACCATCTGAAATATCCTGACAACGAGCCGAATAGCGGATTGGCATTCCTGTTTATCAGGAACCTGTTCACATCCACGATGTGCCCTGCCGTCAGGAGAATGTTCAGTATCTCCACAAACGCCATTTGCGAATAGGGGTCAACCGGCATTACCGGTCCTTTGAAGTTGATTTCCATCTTGTATATGTTTATACGCTTTAATCGTAATTGTCATCGAATACCTCGAAGCGGGGAATACCCGTGTCGAAATAGTTGCTTGATATGCCCGGATAGTACAGCAGGCTGTCATCCCCGCTGTCCGGGCAAGGCTCATCGTCGATATAGGCCGCATTTCCATAAAGTTCGATATAGTGCGCCACCAGCAGGTGCGGGTCTTCCGTACTGATGTCATGCCCGTAACGGTCACACCAGTCGAAGAAGCAATCCTTGTCGGGTTCCTCCAGCTGTTCCATCGCCTCCCTTATCTCGAAGAAGTTGGAACACAGCCATTCCCGGTTGATGAGCAGGTCCGGGATTTCCTCCCATCTCGTGTACCTGTATTCCGGAGTTTCCTCTTCGGGAAACAGTTCGGAGCAGGTGCACAGGAATTCCCCCATGTCGCCGAAGTCGGACATTTGCAGCAGGTTGTCTTTTTCCTGCCCCATGTCTATGAGATGCTGCGTGGTCACTGCCACTTCTGCCTGATTCAAGTCCATGATATTCTTCATTATAGTTTATGATTCGGAACCGGGGATTTCATTCCACAGGCTCCAAAAGGTCCGCACCCCGGCAGTGCAGGGTTTTTCGGGATAATACCGGAGCCTCCGGCGAGGATGATTTTCCCGAAAACCGCTTGCGGCATGACCTTGCCCTGCCGGTAAGGGGGCGGGCTACCTTTGCCTGTGGAATGGAATCTGCGGTTTCTCATTTGTTTTTCCATTTTTCAGTTCATGATGCGCTGGCTTCCCCAGCTGATGTGTATCTTGCCTTCGCTGTCCCGTTCCCTGACCAGCAGGCTCTCGATGACGGACATGGTGACGTCGAACTCCTCGAAGATTTCCGACTGTTCCTTTACTTCGCCCGTCTTGATGAACTCGTTCAGCCGCTCTTTGGTAAGCACCAGCGCCATCAGGTTCTGCTCCACGGAGTCCTTGTAGGTGACATAATGCACGTCCTTCAGCTCTTTGGAGTCGAGACGGATGAAACGGAAGTAGAACTGCTCCATCTTCGGGATGTTCCATTGCAGGGATTCAAGTATCACGTCGTTGCAGGTGGGTATGTTCACCGAACTGCTCAGGCTCTGCTGCGTGCATACCAGTATGCCGTTGATGGTGGAATCGAACTCCGTCACGATGCTTTGCCGTTTCTTGAACGCCACGTCGCCCTTGACCACAAATACGGGACGGTCAGGAAAACATTCGCGAAGACGGCTCTCGTAAAGGTCGAATGCGGCTATGGACGTGCAGCCGACAGCCACCTTGCCGGGTATCTTCCGTACCAGCCTTTCGATGTACCTTGTCTTGTTCGGAATCCCGTCTCCGGAATAGCCCTCTATCAGGTGTGGGACGGAGCAGGCCTTGATGAGCAGCTTGATCTGGCGCATAAGCCGGAGTCCGGCATCCTTCTTTGCATCCCCCGTGCTGTTGTAATACAGTTCGCAGATGCGGCAGAACTCCTCGATGATGACACGGTAAACCTCACGCTCGCCGTCGGACGGGCTGACGGTATGTGTCCGTATCTTGTATTTCTCTCCTGCAAAGTCCCTGAACTTGCGTGTAATGACGGTCTTCCCGATAAGGCCGGCCAGCTCCTCCTTGTTATAGACATCCTGGTTCTGCTTCTCAATGCCGAACACGGTGGATTTCCCCGGACAGTGGCAGGCACGGAAAAGCACATGCCCCCTGAAAGCGGGGAACGGCTCACCATAGTGCGGATTGTTATCTTCCTCTATCTCCTTGTCCCTGTTCTCGTGGTACACACGACTGCTCCAACAGACCATGTTTATGGAATTGTTATATAACAGCTCAAACTGGCTGTACAGTTCGGCGATGTTGTTGCGTGTGGTCGTACCGGTGTCGAGTATCTTGTATTTGAGGCGGCGGAAGAGACCGAGGATATGCCTTGTACGTTGTGACGACGGGTTGGTTATCTCGTCCGACTCGTCGAAAACAAGGCACAGTTTTCTTGAACTGCGTTTGACAAACCTTGCCATGCCCCGTTTCAGCTTGCCGAGCATGGAGGTGGATAGGACGATGAACACGCCTTCCGGCACAGCTTCCAGGTCGGCATTGTTCCTTGCCACCCGGAACTGTTCCCTGTTTATCGAGAGGAAGGGTATCCATGTCATATTGGTGGCGATGGCAGGAGCCAGTATGATGACATTCCGTACTTTGCGGAATTTGAGCAGGTATTTGGCACGATGGTACACGGCGGCTGTCTTGCCAGAGCCTTGCTGCCAGTTCAGCAGCGCGTGGCGTTTCTGCAAGACGAGGTTCAGGTCGTGTTTCTGGAGCGTGGTAAACTCGCAGGTCTCGCCGTCCTTGTTGATGAATGCACACCGGTCCAGGTATTCTTTCAGCCTGCCATCTTCCTCCATTTCCGGGAACTGCCGGTTCTGCATTTCGTACTCTCTCCGCTTGCGTCGGATCAGTTTCTCCGCCGCACGGATTTGATGCATGTTCTTTTCTGTCGGCACTTCCGGCATGGGCAGTTCAGTACGTTCCAGCACGAGGTCGTTGATACTTGCCGCCTTGTGCGGAACTTTGTCAAGGAGTCGCGGAGCATATTGTTTCAGTTTGAAGCCGTATGAGGTCTTCACCAATGCCACTTCCTTGCGAGGTACGGTATTTTGCGAGGTGATGTACCTGCGGATGACGGCAAGCACTTTCTTCGGGGTCAGTTTGTTCTTCTCCCATTGCTCCACCTGCTCCCGCGTGGCGTTCTCAGGCGGTTTCTGGTTACGGAACTTCGTGACCAACGCTTCCGCCTTGTCTATATGTTTGTTCAACTTGGCGTGCGCCTTCAGCTCGTACATGTACTTGGCAAGTTTGTACTCGAACAGCTCAAGTTCTTCCTTGTTGATCCGGTTGGTTTCGCGCATCAGGTCGAAACGCAACCGGTGTTTCATCGCCCTTGCCTCGCCGATGCGCTTTTTCAGCTCGTCCGCCGTTATGAATTCTTCCGCGTTGTAAGCCTGCATCTTGATGTGGCCCGATTTACGGAGAAATACCATGATTTTCGTATTGAAGTCATGGACTCCGACTGCGGCAAAGGCTGACGGGCCCAACTTCGTCTGACCGACAAATGAGAATCTGCCGTTTATACCGGCTATCCGTGTCTTCTCCCAGAACCCGCTCTGCATGAAGGAACAGGGCACGATGACCATCAGGATTCCTGCCGGATTGAGCACATCGTAAGCCTTGTCCATATAGTATTCCTGCGACAGTTTGTAGTCGAACTTCAAGTTAAAAGGAGGATTGCCGATGATAACATCGAAACGTTGTTCCGGATAGTATTGCCGGATGTCGCATTTCTCGATATGGGCTTCCGGGTAGAGGTATCGTGCGACAGACACGGCCTTGCCGTCTATGTCGAAGCCGTAGGCATTATGCGGGTTGGGCAGATGGTTGAAGAAATTGCCCATACCGCAACACATGTCAAGAACCATTTCGGATGAGACAGGACACAGCATATCCACCATGTCCCGGCATATTTCATGCGGGGTGAAGAACTGTCCCATCTCGAACTCCTTCTTCGCTTCGGCATACTCGTGGTAGCTGGCAAAGTCGGACTGTTTGAGGTTGTGCAGCCCTCCGATACCGGTATAGCAGTTGTAGATGCTCTCCGCCGGAATGAGGTTCTTGCCGGAGTCTATGGCGAAAAGTATCTTCTCGTTGACTTCGGCACGCATACCTTGCGGTATCTGTTGGGGGATGATGGCATACATGACTTTATCTGTTTATCGTTAAAAATGAAAACACCCCGCAAGGATTGCCTTACGGGGTGCTGTGTAAATCTTATCATGGTCAGTTTTCTCTTAGGGTGATTTCATCCAGATGCAGACGCTTGAAACAACTTTCGGCTGCCGCACTGTCCTTGAACCGGACATCGATACGTCCGTTCTTGTAGAATCGGATTTGCTCGGCATTGGTGGTCGTAAGGTCGTACCAGTCTGTGACAGAAATGTCGTTGTCATCAAAACGGATAATCATCTTTGAATTTCCATTCAGTATGTCATCCGCACCGTAGGCAATGCCGGCACACAGGGTTTCCAGTTCTCCGCCGTAGTTGTAGGAGATTCTGTTCCTTTGGTTGTATTGCATGGAAAAATCGTCGAAACGGATGATTTCGGGAAAGATTATCTTGTCCTTCTTCAACTCCGTCTTGACTTTGCTCCAGTATGCCGGTCTGACAACTTTGCTCAGGCGTGCGAGCAGTTCTTCCACGGCCGTTTCCCGGAAACTCTTGCCGCCCAAGTGTTCGATGACTACATCTACATATGTGTCATAAACAGGACGGAAGCCCATCGGAAGGGTCTTTTCGTCTATTTTATACTCAGGAACCGACACTTTGTAAGTCCTGTTGAAATAAGAAATGATGCGGTTCGCAAAATTCGCGTTGGCGTTTCGGTTCTTATCTACCAGATCGTTAATCAGGTCAAACGGTTTGAACTCGTTGTGTGAATAGTCTTCCCTGTCGTTATGGTAAGTGTAGAAATCACGCATGGAAACCTTGCCGTTTTCTTCGTAATGGAACTTACGTTCGGCTTGATATTGTTCGGCTTCTTCCTTGAAGACGGCGTACCAGCGGTCAATCTGGTCGAGTGTCTTGTAAAGCAGGTTTTGCTGCGTCTGGCAATAGACACGGTCCTGTTCCGTAATCTTGTCCTCGTTTCTCACTTGTACGCTCAGAATGCCTTGAAGCAGGTCGGGAGCGTTGCCGGCCTTGGGTGCTGTTGTCGTTTGCATATCTGTTAGGGTTAAATGTTAAAAATTATCCGGTTTAATCCGGTAGAAATAAGTGATGTGCTTTTCCATGTCCTTGACTATCTTGACCTGCTCGGGATGGAAGTTGAGCTTTCGCTCTACGGCAGGGATTTTTATCTTTTCCCATTCGGCGGAAGGTAAGAACACATATTCCCGACGGAAACACCATAACACGATTTGATTATCCCAATTTCCCTTGAACACCGTTCCTTCGTAGTCCTTCAGGAACTGCCGGAACTCGGCTTCGTCCCGAAAAGCGATGTCAAAGCCTTGATAGAGATTGCCGTTTTCCGATTCCTCCCTTTTGTGTAGGTAGAACTTCCGGTAGGTCTCGGTCGTGAAATCTCCATACCTGGGATTGGGTTCGGCATAAAACCATAACGGTACCTTAGCCAGAAATGACACCGAACCGTTGGCGCAAGCACCGCAATGCCCCCAGTCCTTGAACACCCCTTCCGTCCATTTCAGGAATTTCAGTTCCTCCGGATTCACGGAATGGAATGCGCCTCCGCTGACACTCAGACGGATATTGCCGTCCTCTTCCCACACGAAAGGCACATACGGCTGTTCGCATACGGAAAGATATCCTTCTTTTGCACTCCTGCTGTCAATAAGGGCGTTTCCGTAATAATCCCCGTGTTCGGTTACATATACCAGCCTGTCTCCGATTTGCGGTGTAATCTTAGAGCGTGTCCGCTCAATGAGTTCCACATAACTGTTGGCCATATCCACATCTTCCTGTGTCAGCCAATGCTGGTGGTCGTATGAAACATTCCGCTCTCTGAGTGTTTCGATACTGTACTTTTCTTTTGTTACCTGCTGTGACATAACAATTTATTTTTAGTGATCCGGCTTTTCGGGGCCGGAGTTCCCGTAACTACAGGCCATAAAAGGTCGTGTCCCGTACATGCAAGGTTGGCGGGAAAAATACCGCAAGCCCTCCGGGCGAGGATGATTTTTCCACGACACCCGGAGGGCTTGACCTTGCTTGTACGAGCAGGACACGGGTTACCTTTGCCTGTGAGTTACGGGGATTCGGCTACGGTATGGCTGTCATGTCCGCTGTATATGTTTCTTGAAATGACCGTGATATTTTATGCCCGAAAATTACCGGCAATCACGAAAAAATGCTACCTTTGCATCAAGAAAAAAGAGTTATTTGAAAGCATGAGGAATATAGTGATTCTAAACAGCTTGGAATTTTCTTATCCGTTGCCCGTTCTCATGCGAGTTTTCTACAAAGCGTTGATAATCAAATAAGATACTTCAGATTACAACAAATATTACAAAAATCAACATAAAACTACTCTTTCACAGAATCATGACGATATACCCGCATGACCCCCTGTATACGTTTCAACCGGGAAATCAGTTGTGACAAATGTTCCGTATCACTAACCAACACGGTGATTTGCCCGTCAAATAATCCCTCGCTCGAATTAATGGACAATCCCCGTAACGTGATCTTCGGGTCCTTCGCTATCACCTCGGTAATCTTGGTCACCATTCCCGCATCTTCACGCCCCACGATACTCAACACCGTCTGGTAAGAAGTTGCCCCGGCATTCGTCCAAGCCGCCTGCACGATTCGGTACGGGTAGCGACGCTGCAAATCAAGAGCATTCTTACACTGGGTCCGGTGAATCTTAATCCCCTCACCAATAGAAACGAATCCCAGAATATCATCCCCGAATACCGGGTTACAGCAACGGGCGAACTTGTACACCACGTTATCCACGTTCCGGTCGATCAACAACACATCTTCACTAATCGGGCGGGACGGGGTAACCTGCACCTCTTCTCTTGGGGTAGTAACCGCACGTTCCTCTTCTTTCGGGCGAGTAATGAACTCCTTGATCTCCGCCATATCCAACTTTTCCTCGGCAATCGCCTGGTAAAGATCGATAGCAAACTTATACTTATAGTGTTGTTGCAAACGATGAATCACCTCGTCCGTCAACTCTAACTTCCAATTCTTAAACCGACGAGCCAACATTTCCTTACCTAGTGTGGCCTGAGCCCGCGAATCTTCGGTGAGAAACTGACGAATCTTGTTACGAGCTTTCGAAGTCGTGGCAATATTCAGCCAGTCGGCATTCGGCTGTTGATTATTCGAGGTTAGGATGGATACCTGATCCCCGTTCTTCAACACATAGCGCAAGGTCTCGTTACGTTGGTTTACCTTTCCTCCTACACAACGGGATCCCACGGCCGTGTGGATAGCATAAGCAAAGTCAAGTAACGTCGCACCCGCCGGTAAAGTCTTCAAATCTCCCGCCGGGGTAAACACGTGTACCTCCTTATCTTGCAGGTTAATTTTAATATCGTCCAGCATATCCACGGCTCCGACTTCCGAACTCTCCAATATCTCTCGTAACTCAGTCAGCCACTCCTCTATAGCCTTATCCGCCGTTCCCCCCTTGTACTTCCAGTGAGCCGCGAATCCCTTTTCTGCAATCTCATCCATCCGTTCCGTACGAATCTGCACTTCCACCCATCGGTTATTAGGTCCGAGAACGGTGGTCTGCAATGATTCATAACCATTGGATTTAGGCACTGAAATCCAATCCCGCAATCGCTGCGGGTTAGGCGTGTACTTGTCGGCCACGATCGAATATGCCCTCCAACAATCGGCCTTCTCTTCCGGCCCCCTGCTATCCAGTATAAAACGAACCGCGAATATGTCATAGATTTCCTCGAACTCCACCTGTTTCTTCCGCATCTTGTTCAAGATCGAAGCGATCGTCTTGGTACGCCATTTCACCTTGAATTTAATTCCCCGGTTATTGAATTCTTCCACGATAGGGGCAATAAACTCGTTGATATATTTTTCACGGGCCTCCCGTGTTCCTTCCAGCTTCAAAGAAATCTCCTTGTACACCTCAGGCTCCCCGTAACGCAAAGCGAGGTCCTCCATCTCCGATTTGATATTATACAAACCTAAACGATGGGCAAAAGGAATGTAGATATAACTGGTTTCCCGGGCTAACTCCCGTTGTTGTTCCGGAAGTAAAGTCTCGGCATGTCGTAAATCATACAATTTTTCCGCCAGAAAAATCAACTGCACCCGTACATCTTCAGCAAAACTCAGTAGTAATTTCCGGAAATTTTCGGAATCCACCACCCGGTGAGTAGCGTAGATATGGCTTATATCCCGTAAACCGGCTAATATCTGAGCTACTTTCTCTCCAAATACCGTTTTTATCTGTTCCAATTTCAACGTTCCGGACTCTATTGCCCGATGCAACATCAAACAAATAATAGAAGTCCTCCCCAACCCGATCTCGGACGTGATAATTAATCCGGTATCCAGCAAACGATGAATATCTTTCTCGGTAACCGCTCGTGAATTTGCCTCGCTGCTCATTGCCGTGTCGAAAGCTTTTCGCACGAGACGAATATCCTCGGTTGAAATCAAGTTCTTACATGACTTTAATAAAGATCTATATTTTTGTTGTACAGTAATGTATGTCGTAGTTTCTGCCATAACAGGTTAATTTAGTAAATTCCAATTCCTATTAATCATATCAAAAAAAATGCCGTACTCCCCGATTTTCATTCTATTCAAGATGTAATAACAACTAATTATGCAGGACAACGACAATACCCGCCCAAAGGTTACCCGCAAGCCCCTAAAATTAATTTATTTCAAGCTACACAGGATAAAACCGTATCGTTACAGTCGTTCTTTTATGCTATCACCGTGAAAAAATCTGAATTATTTGACTACCGGTTTCACGATAATCTCGAAATTCCGACCATAGTTAATCAAGTATAATCCCCGATTTTCCAAACCTCCAAATCCACTCACGGGATGGAACCGGAAACGGGTAAATGCTCCGCTTATATCCTTTTCCCGCAACACGTTCAAAGTATTCCCACGTTCTATGTCAACCAAGGGGATAAAGCACATAACAATGTCAAACGCCCGGTTCACCACATTACTCGGCTCCGAATAAAAATAATCCCGGTGTTTCGCAGAAAACTCTTTAGCCACATCACCTTGATAATCCACGTAACTATTCGCCATCATCTTCACGTTCAACTTAAACAACACTTCCTCATCAATAGAAGTAAATTTCAACCAATCAGGGAAACCAATTACCGTGATCCGGAACTGATCTGCTAGGGCAGACAACACGGGCAACGTCCGACTGGCCGCCGCTTCATTTATAGTTGGAAACAAGATAATATTTTCCACCCCCAGCCTCATGACCTTGCGTAATGAATCCAAATGCATTTGAGGCCGCCATTGACAATTCGTCATATCTTCCATCCCGTTCGCCTGTAAGCGAGTTCGTACCAGATCCGTTAAACGACTCTCTCCCCCGGTGCGCCCCCCCCCATCCGGAATGATATTTATCAGATGAGCCTGCGTACCATTCGCAACAATCCAGTCCGCCATCTCTTCTACCAAAGAAACCGTAGACGTATTCAACTGCACAAAATTCGGGAAACGGACTAAATCTCCTCCCCGTGAAGAAAGCGGGAAAATCATCGGAATCGTCCGGTTTCCTAGCTGTTCGGCAACTGCCTTATACGTGTTCGCATACACGGGACCGATAATCAAATCCGGAGATAACAAATTCAATTCTCCTACCAAGCGTTGCACGGTATTGGGATCACGTTCCGTGTCATAAACATACAAATCGATCGTGTATCCCAGCCGTTTCAAACTATCCACGGCCATCAATACCCCCTGATAAAATTGCAGGAAAGGTTCCGTACGAGAAGATAAACGCCAATGCTCGTTCCGTATATTCACTCCCAGCGTGTCCACCGGAATTTCCTCCTCGGATAAGGGCAACTTGTTTTCCTTCACGTACAAAGGCAACATAAGAGCAACTTTCACGTGGCGTTGCTCACGAGCGACTTCGGGAATAACAAACACAGTATCACCCACAACCTGCTGCACCATTCCTTCCAATGAATCGCGGGCAGGCGGGAATGTATTTGAATGACTTTTCTCGTATTTTTCCATCTCTTCACGCCGGGCTTGTTGAACCTCTTTCGCCTGACGTTTTTCCCAGCGTAATTCAGCCTCCAACACGTTTCGGTCAATCTGCCTCAATGCCAATTTCACAACAGCACCTTCCGCAATCGGTCGGCTCACATCGTACTCCGGATTATCTTTCAGAATTCGTTTCATCTTGATATTAAACTTCCGGGAAAGAGAATATAGCGTCTCTTTCGGTTTCATCCGGTGATAATAAAACTTATCATCAATAGATTTAAAGGGTTCGACCACTGGAATTCTCAACACGTCCCCGATCGAAAGGGCATTGTCACTCTTATCATTTAATATTTTCACTTCATCCACGGAGACACCATAAGCCTTACATATGGAAAAAAGCGTTTCCTTGGCTTTCACGGTATGGAGATAATAGGACTTTCCCTGATACACGATTTTCTCTGTCGATTTCTCTATCTTGATTTCCTGCGCCCCGACATAACCCGTCAAACCCAGCAACAGAAATACTAAAATGAATCTTACCATCTTTATCACTTCTTATTTTCAAAGCAAAAATAGTAAAATAGTAGTGATAATTGAAAAATCTCTGCTATTTTTGCAAAGTTAAGGTATTTCAATACCAGTACTGCCCGTGTTCAGTAGTAATGAACCCGGCAAGTTTTATAAATTTACAAACGTTATACACTCTATGGGTTTCTTTAAAAAAGGACATATCATCGTGTTATTGATTAACATAGCCGTAGCCAGCATCGTGTTGTTCGTGATCGGGTATATCGTGTTGAATCGATTGGAGAAATACACGAATCATGGTTACTATATTACAGTTCCCGAACTCCGGGGACTCACTCCCGACGAGGCGAAACCTTTCGCCAAAGAGAAGAATTTGCAAATCCTTGTCATCGATTCTATCTATGACAACAATGCCAAACCGGGAACTATCGTGGAACAATTCCCGTCACCGAATGCCCACGTGAAGAACAACCGGGCCATCCAACTGACCATCAACGCCAATGCCCCGGAAAAAATTATTTTCCCGAACCTTCGCAACGTGGCCTTCCGTCAATCCTTGCAACGATTGAAGAACTTGGGACTCAACGTTGGAAGAATCGAATACATTCCTTCCAACTTCAAAAACCTAGTACTTGATTTCAAATACGAGGGAAACATCATCGAACCAAATAGTTTGATACAAAAAGGAGAAACAGTGGATATTGTACTCGGGAACGGGAACACGTCCAACGACCAAGTAGCCATCCCATCATTAGTGGGGAAAACACTGGCAGAGGCAAAAGCCATACTATTGCGGGCATTCTTAAACGTGGGTGAAATCCTACCCGACAACACGATCAAAACCGAGGCTGACCAATCCACGGCAATTATATACCAGCAAGAGCCTGAATTCGAAGAAAATATGACGATGAAGATGGGAGGAGACATCACGCTCTACCTCACGAAAGATAAAGAAAAAATAATGGCACTGGACTCCCTGTCCATTGAGGAGCTACAACCATGATAGAAGAAGAAGTAGAAGATTTAGAAGAACTGGGCGAGGACGAACCGGAACAAGAGCAAGAAATGTACGAACATTTCCGTCTGGAAGTTGATCCCGGCCAAAATTTACTGCGTATCGATCGGTTTCTGGTCGATCGGTTACCCAACGTATCCCGCACAAAAATACAGGAAGCTGCAGAAGCCCAATGTGTACAGGTCAATAATAAACCGGTAAAATCCAATTACCGGGTAAAACCCAAAGACATTGTCACCTTGATGCTCCCCCACCCAAAACGGGAAATACGGGTCATACCGGAAGATATTCCTTTAAATATCGTGTACGAGGACGACTATCTGCTGGTCATTAACAAAGAACCGGGTATGGTGGTACATCCTTCCTACGGGCATTACACGGGGACTCTCGTAAATGCTTTGGCATGGCACTTGAAAGGGAATCCGTTATTCAAAGAGAACGATCCCCGCCCTGGACTGGTTCACCGGATAGACAAGGACACTTCCGGCCTGTTGGTCATTGCCAAAACGGAAGAAGCTAAAACCAAATTGTCTTCCCAATTTTTCCATAAAACCTCCAGTCGGAAATACGTGGCCGTATGTTGGGGAAACTTGGAAAATGACAACGGAACGATTATCGGTAACATCGGAAGGAGTATCTCTAACCGAAAAATCATGGGTGTATTCCCGGAAGGTAGCGACTACGGCAAACACGCCGTGACTCACTATCACGTGCTGGAACGTTTGGGTTACGTGAATGTCGTGGAATGCGTGCTGGAAACCGGACGTACCCACCAAATCCGGGCTCATTTCAAATCAATCAGACATCCGCTATTCAATGATCCGGAATACGGTGGTAATGAAATCCTGAAAGGCACCACATTCACGAAGTACAAACAATTCGTGCAAAATTGCTTCGCTCTCTGTCCCCGACAAGCATTACATGCCAAAACCCTTGGTTTTGAACACCCGGGAACGGGCAAATGGATGGACTTCAATTCCGAAATACCACAGGATATTCAACAGCTCATTGAAAAATGGCGGGGCTACGTGGCAAACCGGGAACTGGAAGATATTGAATAACCTAGACAAATACGTATTTCAAAATACACAATATCGAGAGTATATACATCGTGAGATTTAACTCTCGATATTTACCTGCAAACAATTTAAACAACACATAAGTCAATAACCCCAACACAATACCATCGGCAATCGAGTAAGTCAACGGCATCATAATAATGGTCACAAAAGCAGGAAAAGCCTCGGTCATATCATCAAAACGTATTTTCTTCACCGCATCAAACATAAAACTCCCCACGATCACCAATACCCCTGCTGTAGCGATACCCGGAACCAACAAAAAGAACGGGGCAAAGAACAAAGCGACAATGAACAACCCACTAACAACAGCAGCTGTCAAACCGGAACGCCCACCTTCGGCTATACCAGCAGTACTTTCAGCGTAAGTCGTGGTGGTTGACGTTCCGAGTAAAGCCCCAACCGTTGTTCCCACAGCATCCGCCATCATCGCAGGTTTCAACTTCGGGATACTCCCGTCAGGTTTCACCATCCCTACTTTATTTGCCGTACCGACCAATGTTCCTAAAGTATCAAAAATATCCATGAACACGAGCGAGAAAATCGCAATCAACATATTCGGGGACAACAAAGAATGAAAATCTAGCTTGAAAAAGACCGGCTCCAGAGAATGAGGCATCGATACTAAAGAAAAGCCTTCCGGTATCCGGGTAATCCCCAAAGGAATACTTAATAACGTGACCGCCACAATCGCATAGAAAAGAGCCCCTTTCACTTTCCGTACAACCAACACACCTCCGATAACAATTCCTCCTACCGCCAACAACGTCGATGGAGTAAACTCGCCTAAAGAAACAAATGTTGCAGGATTAGCCACAATCAACCCGGCCTTTTGTAATCCCAAAAAAGCAATAAACAAACCAATTCCAACGGATATGGCATGTCTCAACGTTTCGGGAATAGCATTCACTATCAACTCCCGTATATTAAACACGGTCAACAGGATAAACAACAGCCCCTCGATAAAAACAGCAGCCAAGGCACTCTCCCAGGAATATCCCATGCCCTGCACTAACGTAAAGGCAAAAAAAGCGTTCAACCCCATACCCGGAGCCAAGGCAAAAGGTAATTTCGCCCAAATAGCCATCACCAACGTGGCAAAAAATGCTGCCAAGGCTGTAGCTGTGAACACGGCTCCCCGATCCATCGATGCCGCCGAAAGAATATCCGGATTCACGGCAAGAATATACGACATCGTTAAAAAAGTAGTGACCCCAGCCATGATTTCTGTCTTTACCTTCATCACGCTGGGATCAAATCCAAAAAGTTTCTTTAATATCATCTTTATAAAAGATAAAACCAAATCCTCGTTACACGTTAAAACGGAAGTTCATCATGTCCCCGTCCTGCACCACGTACTCCTTTCCTTCCACGGACATTTTCCCGGCTTCCTTACATTTTGCCTCGGATCCCAAAGCAATAAAATCCTCGTATTTGATCACTTCTGCACGAATAAACCCTTTCTCGAAATCCGTGTGAATAATCCCGGCAGTCTGTGGGGCCTTCATCCCGTTCTTGAAGGTCCACGCCCTCACTTCCTTCGGGCCTGCCGTGAAATAAGTACGCAAATTCAATAACTTATAAGCCGTACGAATCAATTTATTCACCCCGGCTTCCTCCAGTCCTAGATCCTGCAAGAACAACTGTTTCTCCTCGTACGTATCCAACTCGGCAATATCCGCCTCGATAGCAGCACCGATCACCAGGACCTCTGCCCCCTCGTCCTTCACGGCATCCCGAACGGCATCCACATATTTATTTCCCGTCACGACGGAAGCCTCGTCCACGTTACAAACGTACAAAATAGGTTTATTCGTCAGCAACATCAACTCCTTCGCTGCCTCCTGTTGTAAATCGTTTAATTGCACGGAACGAGCAGATTTCCCCTGTACCAACGCATCCTTATATAAATGCAACACCTCGACCAGACGTTTCGCCTTTGCATCCCCTCCGGTCTGAGCTTTCTTCTCCTCTTTTGCCAAACGGCTTTCCACTGTCTCCAAGTCTTTCAACTGCAACTCTGTATCAATCGTCTCCTTGTCCCGGATCGGATCAACATGACCATCCACGTGTACGATATTATTATCATCAAAACAACGTAACACGTGAATAATAGCATCCGTTTCCCGGATATTAGACAAAAATTTATTTCCTAAACCTTCACCTCTACTCGCACCTTTCACTAACCCAGCAATATCCACGATCTCCACCACAGCAGGTACCACGTTTTGAGGCTGTACCAACTCGACCAATTTATTCAGTCGCTCGTCCGGCACGGTAATCACTCCCACGTTCGGTTCGATCGTGCAAAAAGGGAAATTTGCCGACTGCGCTTTCGCATTGCTCAAACAATTAAATAACGTCGATTTCCCCACGTTTGGCAAACCGACTATTCCACATTGTAAACCCATTATATTTTTGTCATTTTAATTATTACCTAACTTGCCAGCACACCACACCCGTGGAATGCATTTTTTCAGCCGACAAAGATAACGATTCTTTTTAATAATACATACAGCCCAGTCTCTTATGTATTTCAGTAATATTACTTATGTTATCTTGTCGTGATATGAAAACAACCTTGCTTAAACTCGTAACGAACATAGCATTTCTTTTGCAAACGCAAATCCTGTAACACGTCTGCCAACACACTTTTCAACTTTTCCTTCGGTGCTTCTTTACGTCCGTCCTTCTTGAAACGTGCATATGCCACATCAAAAGTAGTCCCGTACACATGAGCGGAATTGGCACTAGCATTCCCGTTACTTTTCCGCAATTTCTTCACGCTAGATCCCGTGCGCAACACACTTGTCACGATAATACTATGGGAAGGTAATCCTTTCTGATACAGGGAGTCTTTAAAATTTCGGGCTATATCTGCCAATAAATCACAGGCCTCCGGGACAAGATAAGGTTCTGAATGTGTTAATTTATCCACTTGGAACAATTTACAGGATTTAATCTCTTTTAAATCCCGATCTGCCTTACTCAAATCCTCTGACGCCTTCAAAGGAGTAATTCCCAATCGCTTGGCGGAAGACAGATGCCTGTCATTTAAATCATTAAAAGTTCTCTGGTAATTTTTAAAATAAACAAAAGGCTTTTTATTCTTTTCGTTTTTCTTACAAGCCCCGACCAATATCAACAACACGCACACTATCGTGTAATACCACACCGCTCTTCTCATCGATATTATTCATTTTTCTCAGGTTCTACATGCACAGCCACGTGAGTACGCAACCCGTATTTAGCCCTCAAACGATTCTCAATCCCGGTAGCAACCACATGTGCCTCCTGAACGGTCATATCCGGCCGTAAGCGGATATGCACTTCTATAGCGAAGTCATTACCGATCCGACGAGTTCTCAAATTATGAGGATCTTTTATTTGCGGGTCTTCATTAATTATCGTAATTATTTCCTTCTCGGTCTCCTCCGGCAAAGATCGCTCCAATAAATCATTCAAACAAGGTATCAGGAGCTGAATGGACACTTTCACGATGAAAATACTCACGATAACGGCTGCAATCGGGTCAAGTACCCGCCAGTCCTTTCCCAGAAAGATCGCCCCGGCAATCCCCAAAGCTGTACCGATAGACGAGAATGCATCCGAACGATGATGCCAAGCATTCGCCACAACAGCCTGACTTTGCACCTTATGCCCCACGATAACCGAGTAACGATACAGGATTTCTTTCACCACGATCGAAGCAAGAGCAGCGATCAAAGCTATTAAATCGGGACTACCCAACTTCTCCCCCCGATAAAAAGCAAGTATCTGATTCAACCCGTTCCAAAAAATCCCTGTTCCGACCATTAACAAAACGATCCCAATAATTGCAGTTGCCAGTGTCTCATATTTACCATGCCCGTAATCATGTCCCGCATCCTTCGGTTTAGCAGAAACTTTCACAAAAACCAGCACGATAATATCCGTCACAAAATCTGACAAAGAATGTACGGCATCCGCAATCATAGCACTACTTTGTCCCAATATTCCTGCCACGAACTTAAACACTAACAAAAAAAAATTAGCAATTGAACCGACAATTGTAACCCTATATATTTGCTTTTCTCGACTTTCCTTTTCCATTGACAATAGTTAAACGCTTACAAAGTTACAAGAATTAATGTAATTTTGCCGTAGAAATTTAGAACATTTTAAATGTTTAAACGTTCAAACACTTAAATTATAAAATGAATCAGAACATGAAACTCTTAGATGAATTTAAAGCTTTTGCCCTGAAAGGGAATGTGGTAGATATGGCCGTCGGTATCATTATCGGTGGTGCATTCGGAAAAATCGTATCATCATTGGTCAGTGACATCATCATGCCCCCTATCGGAATGCTTGTCGGTGGCATGAATTTTTCCAATTTACACATCGTGTTACAAAAAGCCCACATGAACGAGGCCACGGGAAAAATGGTCGAAGCCGTCACCCTCAACTATGGTAACTTTATTCAAACAACGATCGACTTTTTGATTATTGCATTCTCAATCTTTATCGCCATCAAATTCATGAATAAATTGAGAACGAAAAAAGAAGAAACCCCGGCACCAACCG
This sequence comes from Butyricimonas sp. RTP31003st1_G1_RTP31003_210430, assembly GCF_040920905.1. Taxonomy (NCBI): domain Bacteria; kingdom Pseudomonadati; phylum Bacteroidota; class Bacteroidia; order Bacteroidales; family Odoribacteraceae; genus Butyricimonas; species Butyricimonas sp. RTP31003st1_G1_RTP31003_210430. The sequence goes on from NZ_JBCOSQ010000056.1 coordinate 17,820, forward strand.
CACCTCCTGCCCCATCGAAAGAAGAAGTACTATTGACTGAAATCCGGGACATCTTGAAAGACAAACATTGATAAAATTTTAGATTTTAAATTTTAGATTGAATTCTTAAATCTCTCAATCTAAAATTTAAAATCTAAAATTAACCTAGCGGATTTCCCCGATCTTACATACCTCAATAAATGAGGCTCCTTTACCATGCCCGAAACTTCCCCCGACAACCACCACGTAGTCATCAGCCTTAATGCCATTCTGCATCAACATTTCCGGCAGATCATTCATGAACTCATCCCGTGACATCGGTTTTTCAGTATAATAAGGATACACCCCGAACGAGAGTGCCAATTCACGCATAACCCGTTCATTATAGCACCGGGCGTAAACGGGCAAGTCACTCCGGAAAGCCGACAGATAACGGGCTGTACGTCCGGAAAGCGTGTCAACCACAATCGCCTTAATCGGTAACATTAATGCTGTTTTCACTGCCGAACGAGCCAACGCCGCCGTAATCTCGTTATTTATACGGACCAGACTTCTCCCCGCATCCGGCGGAACTGTTCCCTCATTCTCCTCTGCCACTTCACGCATCACGGTTACCGCTTCCTCTGGATACGCTCCGTAAGCCGTTTCCCCACTTAACATGATCGCATCCGTACCCATGTAAATGGCATTCGCAATATCACTGATTTCCGCACGAGTCGGCCTAGGATGCTCAATCATCGTGTGTAGCATCTGCGTGGCAATAATCACGGGTTTTTTACTCTCAATACATTTCTTAACAATATATCGTTGAATCTTAGGGATTTTCTCAGCCTCGATCTCGATCCCCAAATCTCCGCGGGCAACCATCACCCCGTAAGCGTAATCCAGAATCTCGTCAATATTATCCACACCCTCTTGATTCTCGATCTTGGCTATGACCTTAATCTTACTTCCCCGGGCATCCAGAATAGCCTGTATCGCCATAACATCCTCCTTATTGCGCACGAAGGAGTGAGCTATAAAATCCAGATTATTATCTATTGCAAAATCAATAAACGCCCGGTCCTTATCACTCAAAGATTTCAATTTCAAGGAAGCTCCCGGTACATTTACACTCTTACGATTCTTAATGACAGCCTCATTAGTCACCATCATTTTCAAATAATGATCTTTTTTCTCGACAACAATCAACTCCACATCCCCGTCGTCCACCAACACCTTGTCTCCCACTTTTATATCTTCAGCAAAATAAGGATAGGACACGTGAATCAATTTCCCATCCATCTTCAACTCCGGATCTCCTGTCAAATAAACCGTTTCTCCCCGATCTACATGCATCGGTTCATCCATAAGCATCGTTCTCACTTCCGGTCCCTTCGTGTCGATCAAGATGGCTATATTATCCGAAACTTTCCGAACATTCTCCACTACCTTCAACGCCTGCTCCATATCCTGATGAGCAGTATTTAACCGTACCACGTTCATCCCGGCACGATATAACTTCTCTAAAAACTCTACCTCACATCTTTTGTCAGATATGGTAGCCACAATCTTAGTCTTTTTCATATCATTAATAATAATAGTTATTCTTTGCGTATTTCCCCAACTTGTAATGTGGCGAAACTGCTCACATAAAAGCCTGTAACGCCAGTTCGTAGGATTTCAATCCGAAACCGGCAATTACCCCCCGGCAAACAGGTGTTAGGAAAGAAACATGACGGAATATTTCCCGTTTTGCCGTGTTAGAAATATGAACCTCGATCACGGGACAGGGAATCGCCGAAATAGCATCTGCGATAGCAATCGAAGTATGCGTGTAAGCTCCCGCATTCAAAATAATCCCGTCATAGGAGAATCCCACTTCATGAATTTTATTGATAAGCTCCCCCTCCACGTTCGACTGGTAATAATCAATCTCGACCATCGTGTAGAAATCTCTCAGCCCCGACAAGTACTCCTCGAAAGAGGTTTCCCCGTAAATATTTTTTTCTCTGATTCCCAAAAGATTAAGATTGGGACCGTTTAAAATCAATATCTTCATATTCACCGTTTTTACTCAATACAAAATTAACAAAAAAAACGATGAGACCGGACATTTCAAGCCGGATTTAGGTATTAAATTTCGATTACAAGGTCTAATAATAAAAATTATGAGTGTTAAACTTGACAAAACTGTTACAACTCAAAGAAAAAACTTATACCTTTATCTGGCAAAAATCTATCAGAATACTCTTGAGATAGGTTTAAAGTGGTGAATTAGAATTTGTATTATTTATTTTGTAACACAGCTAAAAATGACTTGGAACGAAGCGATAGATAGTTTTCGGACTTATTTGATTTTAGAAAAATCACTATCAACCAACTCGGTGGAAGCTTATTTGAATGACATCAGAAAGCTGGGAGCCTATTGTGAACAACGGACACCTACATTGAATCCGAAAGAAGTGTCCTATGACGTATTAAACGAGTATATTTCCGCCTTGAAAGACACTGGGGTTACCCCCCGTACTCAAGCTAGAAGTATATCCAGTATCAAATCTTTCTTCAAGTATTTGTTATACGATGGAGCCATCGGGCTTAACCCGGCAAACTCGCTTGATGCACCAAAAATCGGACGTACCCTTCCTAGCGTCCTCAGCGTCGAAGAAATTGAAGCCATGATTAACGCTGTGGATCTGACCAAACAAGAAGGACAACGTAATAAAGCAATCCTCGAGACATTATATTCTTGTGGTTTACGAGTATCTGAACTTGTCAACTTGAAATTATCACAAATTAACTTCCGAACAGGATACATCAAAATCGAGGGGAAAGGAAACAAGGAACGGATTGTTCCACTGGGAGCGAAAGCAAAAGACGAGATCCGTTGCTATTTGAAAAAAGATCGCGACAAAATGAAAAAAGCAAGAGGGTTCGAGGATATTCTCTTTTTAAACAAGATGGGAAAATCTCTTTCCCGCGTGATGATATTCAATATTATCAAGGAAACAGCACTCCGTGCCGGCTTGAACAAAGTGGTATCCCCACACACCTTCCGCCACTCATTTGCCTCTCACTTGGTAAACGGTGGTGCGGACATTCGCACGGTTCAAGATATGCTGGGACACGAATCTATTCTGACAACGGAAATTTACACGCACCTGGATAACTCATATCTCCGGGATACAATCACAAATTTCCACCCCAGAGCGAAGAAATCCCGCAAATGATCCTTATATTTGTATCCAATACCCGAAAAGTATTGGATACAAATATTTAGAAACACATGGAAAACAAACAAGATATATTGAAACAATTGTCCAGCAATGACATGGACATCGTTAGAGGGGCTATTGAACAAATCAAACAAGAAGGTGATATTTCCATCGTCCCCGAATTACTGGACATCCTGTTACAAAATCAGGACACGAACATCATTACCAACCTCACGGCCTTACTCTCGGACGTGAAAGAATCGGACTTCAAAACGGTCTTAATGGACAAATTGATCAACGCTCCCGAAGGTAGCGGAAAAGCCAATTTATTACGCATATGCTGGGAATCAGCTATCGATTTTTCAGAATATCTAGATGTGTTCGTTGATATGTTATTGCGTGAAGACTTCATCGCAGCATTAGAAGCCTCCACCGTCATTGAAAACCTACACGGTAACATCCCTGAAGAAAAAATCCATATAGCCATTCAACGTTTAAAATCCGAAAGTAACGAAGACAACGCTTTCTTATTAGAAGGCACCATCCCTCACTTGGAAGAAATGCTCCTCAAAAAAGATGAAGAGGATGAAGAAGAACATCATCACGACCACGGACACGATTGTAGTTGCCATTGTCATGATTAGTTTGCCCGCAACAAGATTATCTATCGCGTGATTTAATGATTTCAGATTAGGTGATTATAGAATCGCTGAATCATTTAATCGGCAATCACTAAATCTTTGAATCATTCAATCTAAAATCTAAAATTAATAAAGCCACTCTTTCACCTGTTCGACCTTCTCATCCAATGGCATATTTCCATCCAGCCATTTGATCTCGAACCCGTCCCGTTCCATTTTACGGAACCAGGTCATTTGTCTCTTGGCAAACTGATGAATGGCAATATTCAATTGCTCCACCATCTCGTCATAAGTCAACTCTCCGGTAAGATACAAGGTAAGATATTTATACTCTAGCCCGTAATATATCAAATCTTCCGGTTTTATTCCCCGATCAAGCAACCCCTTCACCTCATCGATCATTCCTGCCTGCAAGCGGGCGTGTAAACGTTCTGTAATCCGCTTTCGACGAGTCTCACGATCAAACAGAACCCCGACAATCAAAGATCGGATCTCCGGGAACTCCCCTTTCACGGGTTCATGTGTAATATAATACTCGGCAATCTCAATAGCCCGAATCGCCCGCTTTACCGTGTCCGTATCCGTTGTGTTGTGCAAGGAACGATAGGAAGACAATATATCGGATAATTCCGCCAACGACTTACAGGCCAATCGTTCCCGTAATTCGGGATTTTCCGGAACAGGAGTCATCCGGTAAGCTTTCAAAATGGATTCCACGTACAAACCACTTCCCCCGCACAACACGGGGAAAACACCCCTACGTTCACAATCCTGCCACACTTTTAAAAACTCCTGCTGATACATGAACAGATTAAAACGAAACCCAGCGTCGGCAATATCAATTAAATGATAAGGCACAGACGTACCTTCGTGGACATACTCGTCTAGGTCCTTCCCCGTACCTAGATCCATACCACGATAAATTTGTCTCGAATCGGCTGAAATAATCTCTCCTTTCAATTCTGCAGCCAAACGTACCGCTAAAGAGGTCTTTCCCGTGGCCGTAGCCCCTAAGATGGTCAGTAAATTATACATGAATATTGCTCTATGATGATACCTGTTTATCTTTCCCGACAAAGATAGTTTTAAAAGTCGCAAGATTTATCTTCCTACCTATTTTTTTCACCGTGTTAACACCAACTAATACCAAAAAGTGTTATATTTGAAAGCGACAAATAATACTACTTATTCAAAAAAATTATAAAACAGCAACTATGATAAACGATGACATCATTCGCTTAAGAGCTTTAGAACCTGAAGACTTAGAATGTCTGTATCAATGGGAAAATGATATGGATTTATGGGAAGTCAGTGACACGCTTACCCCCTTCTCCCTGTTCACGTTAAAGAAATACATCGAAACTTGTCATCTGGATATATATACCACCAAGCAACTTCGCTTGATGATTGAAAGAGTGGATACAAATGCCCGGATTGGATTAGTTGATCTCTATGATTTCGATCCATATCATCAACGTGCCGGTATCGGAATCATGATCCACAATACTGAAAACCAAAAACAGGGGTTCGCAACAGCCGCTATCCGTCTGATGATCGACTATTGTTTCGAAACACTGGGACTAAACCAGATTTACAGTAGCGTCCCCAGCGGAAACATTGGTAGCCGCAAACTTTTCGAGAAACTCGGTTTTGTACAGACCGGATACCGGAAAAACTGGCTCCGCCGGGGAAATGGCTGGGAAGACATTGTATATTTCCAACTACTAAATCAATAAACCAAATCGAGGGGCTGTAAAACTACAGCCCCTTAAATTTATAAATTTAAACGGTTATGAAACACTCGTTATTACTAGTATGCCTATTCTCGGGATTCTTAACAAAAGCTGCTATCCCTGAGAAAACAATTCAAGCCACCATTACCAACATTCAGGCAAAAGGAGTTACTAACACAACCGCCATCGAAACCGGAGTACGACAAGTTGCCCACCTTTGGCAACCACAAGATGGCGCCGACTCCGAATTCCAAGAATTTTGCGTGAAAAACTATATCACCGACCCGGAACAAAAACAACAGGTATTCCAAAAGGTAAGTCATTACTTCGAGGCTTTATGGGGACATTTTAACGAAATCACGCTCCAACTTCAATTAAACTTGCATCAGGACAACGGCCCTCTTCACGACATAGATCCCATGTTCGGTGTTCACAGTCCCGGCTCTCATTTGATTAATGATTTTTACAACAATAAAATCGGCTTTATCATTGCCCTCAATTTCCCGGAAGTACCTTTACAGGAAAAAGAAAAACTAGGTAACGACCGTATGGCTTGGGCCTATGCTCGCCTCGGTGACGTGTTTACCCAACGGGTTCCGGCAGAACTAATCCAAGCTGGTGTGAAAGCGGAAAGTGATGCAGACGTGTATATTTCAAGTTACAACATTTATATGGGCCACGTGCTAAACGCCAAAGGACAAAAGCTTTTCCCCGAAGATAAAATTTTGCTTACTCATTGGAATTTAAGAGACGAAATCAAGGCCAACTACAACAAAGGGAAAGAAGGTTTGGACAAGCAACGTACCGTTTATGAGGTCATGAAACGGATTATCTCGCAGGAGATCCCCGTGCAAGTCATCAATTCCGGAGCTTACGACTGGAATCCTTACTCCAACACGCTCACCCAAAACGAACAAACCGCAACGGGCACCCCGGAGGCAACAGAACGTTATCAACGCATGTTAAATAACTTCCACGCTATGAAAGCCATCGACCCTTATGCCGGCAAAAATTTCATTGCAAGGAAGTTTTCGGGAGAAATGGAAGTGTCGGTAGAAGACGTAAAAGCTCTTTTCACCCAATTCCTCACTTCTCCGGAACTGAAAGAAGTCGGTAAGATCATCTCCAAACGCCTGGGCCGCAAGCTAGAAGCTTATGATATCTGGTACGACGGATTCAAACCCCGCAGCAATCTGGACGAAACCAAACTGGACTCCCAGATACAAAAACTTTACCCAAATGCAGAGGCCTTTAAAGCAGGGCTTCCCTCCCTGCTCACGCATCTGGGTTTCACCCCCGAGAGAGCAAACGAAATTTGTGACAAAATAGCCGTGGATGCCGCCAGAGGTTCAGGACATGCATGGGGAGCCGCCATGAAAGGCCAACAATCACACCTCCGCACTCGAATCCCGGCAGAAGGTATGAATTACAAGGGATACAACATTGCCGTCCATGAATTCGGTCACAACGTGGAACAAACTATTTCCATGTACAATGTAGACAATTTCATGATGGCCGGAGTTCCGAACACGGCTTTCACGGAGGCACTTGCCTTCGTGTTCCAAAAACGGGATCTACAATTACTGGGCATCGAAAATAATGACCCGGAAAAAGACAAGATGGACATTCTTGATAAATTCTGGAGCCTGTACGAAATTATGGGAGTCTCTATGCTCGACATCTCCATCTGGGAATGGTTGTACGCAAACCCGAATGCGACAGCCGAACAGTTAAAAGAAGCCACGATCAACTTATCAAAAGAAATATGGAATAAATACTATGCCCCTGTCTTCGGAAAAAAAGACGAAACGGTTCTAGCAATCTATTCCCACATGATCAGCTACCCGCTGTACCTGTCAGCTTATGCCTTCGGTCAAATCATCGAATTCCAGCTGGAAGACTATCTTAACGGTAAGAATTTCGCACAAGAAGTTGACCGCATTTACCGTCTGGGCCGTCTTACTCCCAACGAATGGATGATCCAAGCCACGGGCAACGACCTCAGCGTGGAACCCATGCTTCATGCTTTACAGAAAGTAATTAAAAAATAAATCTTCTTACTTTATAAGTAAATAGCCGATTGTACTAAAAGTTGCAATCGGCTATTTACTTATAAAACTATTTCACGTTTATTTGTTTTCTTTCTCGGTAATAATCAATTTATCATTCTCCTTATCATAACCGACATCCAGTTCCGTTCCCTCCGCAATACCTTTAATAATCACCTCGGCTAATTCATCCTCCAGGTATTTCTGAATAGCTCGTTTTAGCGGACGAGCCCCATACTGCGGGTCATATCCTTTCTCTATAATAAAATCTTTCGCCTCCTTCGAGATCGTGATCACCAAACCGAGATCGTTCACCCGCTTGAACAGACTCTTCAACTCGATGTCAATAATCTTGTAAATATCCTCTTTGGTCAAAGGATTAAACATGATAATATCGTCAATACGATTCAAGAACTCCGGCGAGAAGGCATTTTTCAACGCTTTCTGAACAACCCCTCTGGCATACTCGCTATTTCCTTCCATATTCTGGGAACCAAAACCGATTCCCCGGCCGAAATCCTTCAACTGACGGCTACCGATATTAGAAGTCATGATCACGATCGTGTTCTTGAAATCCACTTTTCGCCCCAGACTATCAGTCAACTGCCCGTCGTCCAACAACTGCAACAGAATGTTGAACACATCCGGATGAGCCTTTTCGATCTCATCCAGCAACACGACAGAATACGGTTTACGACGTACTTTCTCGGTCAACTGCCCGCCTTCCTCGTATCCCACGTACCCAGGAGGCGCTCCTACCAGTCGGGACACGGCGAATTTTTCCATGTATTCACTCATGTCAATTCGGATTAACGCATCCTCGGTATCAAACAAGTAACGGGCCAGCACCTTGGCTAACTGTGTCTTTCCGACACCTGTCGGACCCAAGAAAATAAATGAACCGATTGGACGATTCGGATCTTTCAGCCCGGCACGATTCCTGTGTATGGCTTTCACGATTTTCTCGATCGCCTCCTTCTGTCCGACAACACTTTCGCTCAATTCATCATGCATCTGCAACAACTTCATCCCCTCGGTCTTGGCAATACGTTTCACCGGAACCCCGGTCATCATGGCCACCACCTCGGCAATATGCTCCTCGGTCACGGTCACCCGGTTTTCCTGCAAATCCCGTTCCCAATTTATTTTCTCTTCTTCCAATTGTTTCAACAACTGCCGTTCCTTATCCCGGAAAGCGGCTGCCACCTCGAAATTCTGTTGTTTCACGGCCTCCTTCTTCTTTTCCTTCACCTTCTCCACATCCTTCTCCAACTGTTCGATAATCGGCGGTACGTTTATATTGGAAATATGCACTCTCGATCCAGCCTCATCCAAGGCATCTATTGCCTTATCCGGCAAAGCCCGGTCGGAGATATAACGGGTAGTTAATTTCACGCAGGCCTTGATCGCCTCGTCCGTGTAACGCACGTTATGATGATCCTCGTAACGAGATTTTATATTATTCAGAATCTCCACCGTCTCGTCAAACGAGGTCGGTTCCACCAGCACCTTCTGAAAACGACGTTCCAAAGCACCGTCCTTCTCTATATTCTGGCGATACTCGTCCAGCGTCGTCGCCCCGATACATTGAATTTCTCCACGAGCCAACGCCGGTTTCAACATATTGGCCGCATCCAGATTACCCCCGGAACCTCCGGCCCCGACAATCGTGTGAATCTCATCAATAAACAAAATAATATTCCGGTTCTTCGCCAGCTCGGCAAGAATCGCTTTCATACGTTCCTCGAATTGGCCCCGGTACTTCGTACCTGCCACGATAGAAGCTATATCCAGCGAAATCACTCGCTTGTCAAACAGAACCCGTGATACCTTCTTCTGAACGATACGCAGAGCAAGCCCCTCGGCAATAGCCGATTTACCCACCCCCGGATCACCAATCAACACCGGGTTATTCTTCTTACGACGGCTTAGGATCTGTGCCAGACGTTCGATCTCTCGGTCACGTCCCACGATCGGGTCCAAAGCCCCCTCTTCTGCGGCTTTCGTGATGTCATTCCCGAAATTATCCAGTACGGGAGTATCGGATTTGGAAGAAACAGGACCTCCCTGACGATAAGGATTATACATGGAAGATTCATCGTCTCCGTCCTCCGGATCATCCCCCTCGTCATTAAATTCGGATTGCATCCGCATCTTCTCTTTTAGCACGGCCTCTTTAAAGATGTCGTAATCTATATTCATTGTTTTAAATAACTTCGTCACAAAGCCCGCTTGATTCCTCAATATTGCCAACATCACGTGTTCCGAGTCCAGTTCATCATCCCCCAGATCCCACGCCTCGTCGGACACACGTTTCAACACGCTATTCGCCGCTAATGTAAAGTCAAGACTTTCCACTTTATCGGATTTATAACGTTTCCCCTCCAGGCGTTGTTCTATCTTATCTTTCACCTCGTAAAAATCCAGCCCTAAAGACATCAATATATCAATCGCCCTTCCACTTCTCAACTTCAACAATCCCAAAAACAAATGCTCTGGATAAATTTTAGAATTCCCCAGTCGCTTTGCTTCCTCTCCTGCCGAAGTCATGATCTGTTTTAGTCGTCTCGTATCTTCTTTTCCCATATTTTCAATGCCGCCCTTCCACGGCTTTACTTGTTACTTTTTTATTTATCGTAAAGATAAACTATATACTTTAATATTCAAAATAAGCCCACAAGCATTTACAACGTATAAAATATACCAATCTTTATGAACCCATTAATGTATTAAACTCTTTTTCGGTCAAAATAGTTACATTTAACTTCTGCGCTTTTTGCAATTTACTCCCGGCATTCTCCCCCGCCAAAAGATAAGTCGTCTTATTAGACACTGAATCACTGACTTTTCCCCCAGCTTTCAAGATCATTGCCTTAAAATGCTCACGTGGCAACGAAAGAGTTCCCGTGATCACGAAGGTTGTGCCGGCCAATTGATCGGATTCACCCTCTTCCCCCTGTATTGTCCCGCTAATACCATATTGCAAAAAGCGTTCCATCATCTCCCGGTTCTCCGTTCTTTCGAAATAACGGAGAACGCTACCGGCCATCTGATCCCCAATATCCTCGACCTCCGTCAACTGTTCAAACGTTGCGTCCATCAACTTCCGGATGTCCTTAAAATGACGGGCCAGATTCCTCGATGCAGTCTCCCCGATATAGCGAATCCCCAGAGCATTAATGAATTCCGGCAAATTCCGTTGTTTCGATTTCTCGATTCCGGCGATAAGATTATCCACCGACTTTTCCTGTAAACGATACACGCTCAAGGTATTCATTTTCCGGATAAACTTTTCTTTTCCCTGTAAAAAACGATACACTCGCTCGGCATCCTCACGTGACATTTCGTCAGTCTCCGCAATCTCATCCAGTGTCGCCGTGTAAAGACGATAAACATAGTCGAACTTAACAGACAGTAATTCAGCCTTATGAAAATCAATCCCGGGTATATCCAACGCATAAATCACCACATCCAACGGCAGCATATCCACTTCTCCGGCCTGCTTTAAACGCTCCAGCGGTTCATTAAATGGCATTCGGAAATACTCCAGCATTTTATTGATATTCTTTTCCCGGTCACCGGGGAATTGCAGGTTTCCGACAGCCATCAACTCCTCTTTCGAGACCCCGGCCAATTTCGTCAGACTACCGAAATGTTCTGCCAAAACATCCGCATTTTTGGCAGACATATTCTTCATCCCGATCTCAAAAGCATAAATCACTTTCCCCAACGGAATACTGGTCATCACGTAACTCTCCGGGTAAAGAATCTTTTCCAACCCGATCAACTCCTCCCGACGGGACGGCAGAGTATAAATATCCGCAACATCCCGAATAAACCCTTTCGTCAGCAATAAATCAATGGTTTCACCCCCCATTCCCTCTATATCCATTGCCTTCCGGCTCACGAAATGTTCCAGTTTCCCAGCTATCTGCGGGGGACAGTGATCCTCATTCGGGCAATAATGATTTGCCTCTCCTTCATTACGAATCAACGGAGTACCACATTCCGGACAATGCGTAATAAACTCGATTACCGGGGCATCTGCCACTCTCTTTTCCACGTCCACCCCCACAATCTTCGGGATAATCTCTCCCCCTTTCTCCACGTACACCATATCGTGTAGGTGCAAATCCAGTTCCCGGATAATATCTTCATTATGCAGAGAGGCCCGTTTCACGGTAGTCCCCGCAATATGAACGGGTTCCAGATTAGCCACCGGGGTAATCGAACCGGTACGTCCCACCTGGTAATCCACGCTAAGTAACCGGGTCTCCACCCGCTCCGCCTTGAACTTGTAGGCCACCGCCCACCGGGGAGATTTCGCCGTGTATCCCAACTGCAACTGCTGCCTGATACTGTTCACCTTAATCACAATCCCGTCAATCGGCACCGGGAGATTCTTCCGTTCCACATCCCATTTGTGAATAAAATCAAGAATCTCGTCTATATTGTGACATAATCCGATATACGGGGGAATATTAAACCCCCATTCCCTCGCTTTCATTAAATTCCCGTAATGTGTCGGGGTCAGCGTGATTTCTCCCGGCACGTAATATAAATAACAATCCAACTGCCGCTTGGCAACAATGGAAGAATTCTGTAACTTCAACGTACCCGCTGCCGCATTCCGCGGGTTGGCAAATAAAGCCTCGCCCGCCTCCAGCCGTTCCTCGTTCAATCGATTGAACACGGCAAAAGGCATTAAAATCTCCCCCCGAATCTCGAACTCCGCGGGATAATCCTCCCCCAGCATATGCAATGGAACCGTTCGAATGGTTCGTACATTAGTTGTCACATCGTCCCCCTTCACGCCATCACCCCTCGTCACCGCCACCTGCAAATTCCCATCTTCATAGCGCAGGCTGATAGACGTCCCGTCATACTTTAACTCGCAGACATACTCCACGTCATCTCCCCCGATACCTTTTCGCACCCGTTCATCAAAATCCCGGATTTCCTGTTCGCTATACGTGTTCGCCAATGACATCATGCCATATTTATGCGCCACCTGCACAAACTCATTCGTCGTATCATTCCCCACCCGCTGCGTCGGTGAATTCGGATCAAACATTTCCGGATGCTCCGCCTCCAAGCGTTCCAGCTCATGCATTAACTCATCAAACTTCTGATCGGTAATTACCGGCTCATTCTTCACATAATACAGGTAGTTGTAATACTCCAACAACTTTCTCAACTCAACAATTCTATCCATAAACAGTTTCAAGTTACAAGTTTTTTCAACTTTCCGTCTCCTCCCCTCCACTCCTCTTTACACAAGAGGAACGCTAATTACCAAGCGGTTTTCCCTCCCGTGCAAGGAGGGAACAGGGGAGGTCGTTATTCTTATCGTAAACTTTTCTAATACTCTCATCGTGTACAAAGATAATCGTTCTTGATGGAGATTGTGGGAAAAAATAATTATTTTAGCGGAATAATTTTATAAAAAAATAAACTACAAGCTGCTACACATGAGACACAAACATACCTCGTTTTTCTTAAATTCCCTGACAATAGGCATATTACTTATATTCACACTTGTCACTCCCGGTAAAGCCCAATTTGTCGATCTCGGGCAAGACCCGTGCAGTACCCGCTGGCGACAAATCAAAACGGATAACTTCCAGATCATCTACCCTGATTTCTTCGAGGATAACGCACAATATCTGGCAAATATTTACGAGAAACTATACGCCCACGCCAATACCCTCGGCATCAAACCCAAAAGAATGTCCATGATCGTACGGGCTAATGGTGGCGTATCAAACGGGAACGCGGGCTGGGCTCCCAAAAAGAGTGAACTCTACACGGCTCCCCCGCAGGATGTCAGCGACGCTTGGCTGGAACACCTATGTATTCATGAATTTCGTCACATTGTACAATACGACAAGGTGAACCAAGGTTTCACCAAAGCATTATATTACATCTTCGGGGAGCAAATCACGATGGCTGTCATCGGGGTATATGTACCCATGTGGTTCCTCGAAGGGGATGCCACCGTATTCGAAACCTCTGTCGGGAAAAGCGGACGGGGACGTTCACCCGAATTTCTCAATGAAATGAAAGCCCAGGTCACGGAAAAAGGGATTTACACCTACTACAAGGCCGTCCTCGGCTCCTACAAGGATTTTGTTCCCAACCACTACGCCCTTGGTTATTACATGGTCGGGAACAGCCGTGTTCACTACGGTCCCGACATCTGGCAAGATGCCCTCTCCCGGGTTGGAAAACGTCCTTACGGGATCACGCCTTTTGCCCGCAGCCTCAAACTCACGATGAACGAAAAACGAGACTCCATCTGGTCATCCCGTCATTTCCAGTCCCTTTTCGTCAATCCTGACAGCGTGAAACAAGCCAACACCCATTGTGATGCCAAACGCACGCTCTACCGGGATAACTTCAGCGAACTCCAACAAATATGGAAACAAGAGTCCGACCAAGTACCCCACTCATTCGATACCATCACGACCGCAAACAAGATATACACGAACTACCATTACCCGACAGCCACCCCAACCGGACAAATCATTGCCTACAAGGAAGGATTGGCTCAAGAAGGAGCCTTGGTCATCCTACACCCGGACAAGGACGAGATCATCACCCGAACGGGAATCCTGTATGATTATAAATTTGCCTACCAAAACGAAACACTCGTGTGGTCCGAGTACAAATACCATCCCCGCTGGGAACACGGGGGCAAAATGGTTCTCGCCAGCTATGACCTACGCCATAAAAAATATCACCGCTATCCCACCCGGCAGAACGGGTACGCACCCTTTGCCGTAAATGGGAACTGGGGTTTCGTGGAAGTTGACAAAGAAGACAATGCCTCCATCGTGATCCTTGACAACACGTTCCAAAAAGAAATATTCCGGGTAAAAGGCTCTGGAGACGAGTTATTCGTGCATCCCTCCTATGACGGGAAAAACAATATCGTCACCGTGGTGGTATCTTCGAAAGGCAAACACCTCGAATCCATCGATATTCACACGGGCAAACGTACCCCGATCACCGCGTTCACCCCTTACGAGATTGACAATCCGGTTACCGTGAACGACCAGATTATATACCGGGGAGCTTTCGATGCCAACAACTCGTTCTACCGGCAAACCCAACCGCAAGAATTCGGTGCAAACATACTTAACTCCAAATTCGGCCTGCGCTACCCGATCGTTTCCCCGAACAAGGATTCACTTTTATTCTCGTTCTATACTTCCGACGGGTATAAACCGGGTAAAATTGCCATAAGCCAACTAGAAAACAAAATTATTAATCCCCAGACCTTCCGTATCGCCGACAGCGTGACACGACAAGAAAACTGGCAATTCGAACTAACCGCCGACTCCACCTATGCCAGTCGGAAATACAACAAAACAACCCACCTATTCAACTTCCATAGCTGGGGTCCCATCTTTCCGGATGCCGAAGACGTGGACATCGATTTCGGATTAGCGGTCAGCTCGCAAAACAAACTAAGCACCCTGTTCCTGACCGCGGGATTCGTGAGAGGAAAAGGTTACGAACACGGCAACTGGCAGGTAAAAGCCATCTACAAAGGATTCTGGCCCACCCTGCAACTGGAATTCAAGAGCGGACGCAATGACGATTTCATGCAAGATTACGCGATAAAAATCGTTCAAACCCAAGAAATCGACACGATTCGTACCATTTATAAATCACAACGCACGAAAGGAACAGCCACCGTACAATTTCCGTTTAACATTTCCCGGAAAAACTATTCTCGTTATATCATCCCTTACGTGAAATATGAAATTCAAGCCATACATTCGATAACACAGAGGCGTTCTTACCTGTTGGACCACAATCGATGGACCAGCCTCCCCTCCAACAAACCGTATAACTCCGCACTCGCAAACCCGGATGATGTAAAACTCCAGATCATGCGCTACGGGCTTGTCCTCAACAACCAAACCCGTACAAGTCAACGGGACATCTATCCCCGCTGGGGACAACGCCTAGAAATAGGATATGCCCACACGCCATTCGACGGATTGGACTACGGTGATACGAAATGGGCAGAAGGACGTTTGTATCTTCCCGGATTCTGGAAACATCATTCTTGGACGCTCTACTTCGGTCATCAACTGAAATCGGATAAAACAACCAACTACTACGGGAACCAGATTTACTCTCCCCGGGGAGCCTCTCTCTACGGGTACAACCTATCAACGTTGAAAATATCTTACGCCTTGCCGTTCTGGTACCCGGATGCCCACATCGGACCGCTTGTCTACATGAAACGGTTCACAGCAGAACCCTTCTTTGATACCGGTTGGGAGAAAAATCGCTATTGGAACAAAACCTATCACTCCTATGGCGTGGAAATTTCGGCCGACACCCATTTCTTCCGTCTCCCGTTCCCCGTAAACATCGGTTTCAGAACCGGATACGAAACAAAAAGCAACTCCATGTTTGTCGATATGCTCTTCTCGGTGGCCTTCACCATTTGATAGATTCAAAATATTCGGATTCCCAAACTTTGAGAATCCGATTTTTTTTGATTATCTTAGGAGCAATCAAAAAACAAACTTATGACTCTAAAGGAAATTGCTGCGTTATCAAATGCCCGGGTGATTCACGAAAACGGCCATCTCGACAAAGTCATCCGTCATGCTTTCGCTGCCGATTTGATGAGCGACGTCCTCCGGTTAGACACCAGCGAGATGATTCTCATCACGGGACTAGCCAACTTACAGGTGATTCGCACGGCAGAAATGTCTGACATCAGTTTCATTCTATTTGTTCGAGGAAAACAAGCCTCCCCCGATATGGTAGAATTAGCCAAAGAGTGTAACATCGCTATCTTACAAAGCAAGCAGAGCATGTTCAAAGTCTGCGGACTTCTGTACGAAGCAGGGCTAGAGCCCATTTATTAAAAACAAGCATTATGGAATTCAACTACAACATCGAAGGAGGAAACTTTTCACGTGCCGGTACTGCCTCAAGCGAGGTAAAAAAGATACTAAAACAACTTAACGTCAACCCTGCCGTTCTAAAACGAATCGTGGTTGCCCTCTATGAAGCAGAGGTAAACGTGGTTGCTCACGCCTACGAAGGAACCATGCAAGTGTCAATTGATCCCACTGTTATCACCGTCGTCATCAGCGACCGGGGTCCCGGAATACCGGATATAGACCTAGCCATGCAGGAAGGATATTCCACCGCCTCCCCCGAAGTCCGGGAAATGGGATTCGGAGCAGGAATGGGTCTCCCGAATATGCAGAAAAACTGTGATAAACTAACCATCGAATCCAAAGTAAACGAGGGAACAAAAGTCACGATGACTACTTTTTTTTAACTGCACGCGGCAGTTAAAAAAGTTACAGGTTACAAATTGAGCCTTCGGCTCTACAAGTTAAAAGACAAAAACTGAAAGATAAAAGAAGTTTAGAATGAAAAAGATTCCGTGATTGCCGATTCGATGATTGGGTGATTAAAATC
>NZ_JBCOSQ010000057.1:0-3928 GCF_040920905.1 Butyricimonas sp. RTP31003st1_G1_RTP31003_210430
CAGCAAGGACGGGCGGCTGTGCGCCCACGTGTGCGACACGCTCAAAAGCCTGCCGGAAACGCCGACACTGGCGGCATACAAGGACTACAAGGCAATCATCATCCTGCTGGGGATGTCCACCACCTGTTACGCCATACTGGACGAACTGGCGGAACAGCACCGCAAGCGGGACGAGATACCCGAACTGACCGCCTACTGCGATGCGCTCCACTGGATGCGACCGGGACGGCAGTACCTCTGCAACGTGTACAACACGGTATGCCACGCTTTCCACCTGCTACGGAGAAACCCCGTAAGGGACAACCGCCTGCTGGTGACGGAAAAGGAGCTGCGCCACGCCGAACGGATGCTGCCGGAGCTGGGCAGGCAGACATTCACCGAAATGGTGCGTCTGAAAGGCTACATGGTCTATGATGCCGAGCAACTGGCGGACAAATGCGGCATGGAATACGGCTCGTTCCGGCGAAAGGTAAAGAAAATGACCGGGTACACGGCTAAGGAATGGGTGATAAAGGAGCGTGCAAAGGACGTGGAACACTACCTGAAGAACACCAACCTCACGCTTACGGAAGTGGCGTTCACCACCGGGTTCGCATCGACATCGAACCTGAACGACTTCTGCAAGGCTTACTTGCTGGACACACCGGGCGAGATACGCAGAAAAGCGCAGGAAACAAGAAAATGCACAGTTACAAGAACGTAATGTGAAAAATCAAGAATAAAACAGATTTTTTATGCCCGTAACTTTGTGCTTCATAAAAGATAAGCACAAGGTTATGGAACATAAGATACCGTTGGAAACATACTTCGCCGGACTGCTTCAAAAAGTGGAATGGCAGATACAGGAATACGAGGACACCGCAGCGGACACGCTGACGCTCTGCCGCCTGTGCGTGGACTACCTGCAAGAGATACTGGGCGAACTCAAAAACTTTATAATCTCCTACCCGTTCGCCAGCACGGAAGAGGAAATACACTTCTTCAAGGAACTGAAACCGCTTTTAGCGAGCAAAATCATCTATTACAACACCGTTTACAAGATAGAGGTGCGCTTCCCCAGCGGCAGCGAGGAAGTGCAAAGGGACTACCTGCTGTCGGAAACCGACCGGATTTCAAAGTCGTTCCAGCGGAACTTGGCGTTCTACCAGTACCACCGAACGAAAGCCACCTACTTGGACAGGCAGTATTTCATGCGTGGGAAGCCTGACATACAAATCATCGTGGACAGTTTCTATTACGAAACAGACCCACAGTTCAGCACCAGTCACGATTTCAAGGTAGCCAAGATTTTAGCCAACGAACTGCTGGAAATATACCTCACCAACCGTCTGCACGAGCTGGAACGCCGGGAACAACGCAAGCGGGTGAAGAACGGCTTCATGGGAAAGGTGTTGCGCTGGACGGGGACGAAAAGGGCGTTGGTGGAACTTATCTACGCACTGGACGCCTGCGGCTGTCTGAACAAGGAAACGGTTGATATTAAGGAGATTGTAGCCTACTTTGAATACGTGTTCGACATCGACCTCGGCGACTTCTACCACACCTACATGGAACTAAAAGCCAAGACCAAAGACCGCACGGGCTTCCTCTCCACCCTGAAAGACAGGTTGCTGATGCGCATGAGGGAGCAGGATTAGGCAACCGTGCTTTAACAAAATTTATTTCGCCACAGGTGGGTACATCTGTGGCGTTTAATTTTTCAGGACACCCGAACTTTGCGGCAAATCAATCAGTTACCGTTATGGAAATAATAACATTCGAGTCCAAAGCCTACAAGGAACTGGACAACAAGATTACCGCCATTGCCGATTACATCTTCAACCACATGGAAACGGCAAGGCAAAGCGAGGAAGACATGTGGGTGGACAGCTACGAGGTCTGCACGTTCCTGAAAATAAGCGAAAAGACCCTGCAACGCCTGCGGGTGTCGGGGACTATCGCCTATTCCAACATCAGGGGACGTTACTTCTACAAGGTCAGCGAGATACGCCGGATGCTGGAAGAACGCCTGATAAGGAGCAACAAGGAGAACATCGACAACCTGATAACCAACCACCAGTTGTATGCTAAAGAAAGAGGAAATCTTAGAAAGAACAAGTAACGGGCTGGCGGTGTTCAAACACTACCTGCCCGGCAACTGGCGCATAGGTCGTAACTTCCTTAACCCGCTGTACGAGGACAGCAAGGCTTCCTGCAACATCTATTTCGACCGCCGGGGCGGTATCTACAAGATGAAAGACTTCGGCAATGACAGTTACAGCGGCGACTGTTTCTTCCTCGTGGGGCAGTTAAAGGGGCTGGACTGTAACCGGGCGGCTGACTTCGTGGAGATACTGGAAATCATCGACCGGGATTTGGGCTTGGGGCTGGCTTCCGGCACTCCGGTTTCCGTTTCCCCGGCAACCGTCCGCCGGGCAGTGCCGGACAAACCCGAAGAAACGCCCGAAAAGCCCGTCAAGCCCTACCAGTTCCGGGAACAGAAGTTCCCGCTTGCCGAACTGGTGTACTGGCAACAGTACGGCATCACGCCCGAACTGCTGGAACGTTACAAGGTCTGCTCGCTCCGGGAATACAACAGCGAAACGGCAGAGGGCAAACCGTACACCTACACTTCATCGGTGGCAGAACCCATGTACGGCTACAAGGGCAAACAGCACATCAAGCTGTACCGCCCGTTCTCCACGCCCCGCTTCCTCTACGGCGGCAGCTTCGGTGAGAACTACTGTTTCGGGCTGGAACAACTGCCAGCCAAAGGCGACACGCTATTCATCACGGGCGGCGAGAAAGACGTGCTTTCGCTGGCGGCACACGGTTTTCACGCTATCTGCTTCAACAGCGAAACGGTGACTATACCGCCCACGCTGGTCTATCGGCTGACATTCCGCTTCAAGCACATCGTCCTGCTCTTTGACATGGACAAGACGGGCAGGGAAAGTTCATGCAAGCAGGAAAAATTGTTGGAAGAATTTGGCGTGAAACGCCTGCTGCTCCCGCTTCCGGGAACGAAAGAGGAAAAGGACATATCCGACTACTTCAAAGCCGGGAACACCCGTGAAGATTTCCTGAAGCTGTTTATCGAATTTTTAGACAACCTGTATAGCGACACATTGATTATGCTTAAATCGTGCGAGATAGATTTCAACAACCCGCCCGCCAAAGCGCAAGAGATTATTTCGGCGGGTGACGTTCCGCTGGGGACACAAGGCAACCTGTTCGGCATCACCGGGGGCGAGGGAACGGGCAAGAGCAATTATGTAGCCGCAATCGTGGCGGGCTGCATCTGTCCGGCTGGTGCGGACATAGATACACTGGGCATACAGATAACCGCCAACGGCAGGCACAAGGCGGTATTGCTTTATGACACCGAACAGTCGGAAGTGCAACTGTTCAAGAACGTAAGCAACCTGCTGGCACGTGCCAAACAGCCGGACAAGCCCGATGAACTGAAAGCGTTTTGTCTTACCGGCATGTCACGCAAAGAACGCCTGAACGCCATTGTACAAAGCATGGACAAGTTCTACTACCAGTACGGCGGCATCCAGTTGGTCGTCATTGACGGCATCGCAGACCTTGTTAAGAGTGCCAACGATGAAGCGGAAAGCGTGGCGGTGATAGATGAACTTTATCGGCTGGCGGGCATCTACAACACGTGTATTCTGTGCGTGCTGCACTTCGTCCCCAACGGATTGAAACTGCGGGGACATTTGGGCAGCGAGTTGCAGCGCAAGGCGGCTACTATCCTGTCCATTGAGAAAGACGAAGAACCTACCCAGTCGGTGGTAAAAGCCCTGAAAGTAAGGGACGGTAGCCCGCTGGACGTGCCGCTGATGCTCTTTGCTTGGGACAAGGAAGCCGGGATGCACGTGTACAAGGGCGAGAAACCACGTGAGGAAAAGGAGAAGCGCAAGGAAAGGGAACTGGTGAATGT
>NZ_JBCOSQ010000057.1:4081-34622 GCF_040920905.1 Butyricimonas sp. RTP31003st1_G1_RTP31003_210430
AGACACGGCGAACCAAAGCTGTTTTGTCATCGGTTCATATAATCTTCAAAGGAACGCAAGCTGCCCGTAGGCGTATGGGCTGAACTTGTGTATTTTTAGGTGCTTGTATCCTGCCCTGTTGTGATAACACGGCAGGATTTTTCTGTTTGCACGTGATTTTTTCAGGGTATTTGCTTAACTTTGCAGAAGTTACACGGAAAAGTAACGGCAGTTGGACGGCGGTTGCCGGAATATTGCCTTTATATATAACATATACGTTCGCCGAACGTCCCAAAGTAGAAAACTGGCACTTTTCAAAATGTGGGGATATTCAGCGCAGGATATGCTATGCGTTTGTCATAGCGTGGCTGCACTGTTTCCACATTTGGGTATGCCAGTACCTCTACTTTGAAACAGCGTCATGCCACGCTTTCTTTTTGGGGTGGCGGCTAACGTGCCAAGACAGTAGGGATTTATATCACTTTAATACCTGACAATATGGAACAAATCAAAGCGCACATCGCCGTATCGCTGGACGGGCATACCGCCACGCCGGACTATGAACTGGACTGGATGCCCCGTGAGGTCAAGGAACTGGCGGCAAGGGAACACGCCGCCGCAAGCTGCCTGCTTATGGGGGCGAACACCTACAACTACATCTTTGAACACTGGGGCGGGTGGCCGCACAAAAGCAAACGGTCTTTTGTGGTGTCACACTACGACACCAACGTTACACCGGACTGCGGGGTGGAGTTCCTGACCGAAGAACCGCTGCAAAGGGTCTATGAACTGAAACAGGAAACCGACATGCTGGTGGTGGGTGGCGGCAAGCTGCTTACTTCATTGATTAAAGCCGGACTGCTGGACAGCCTGACAATCTACACCGTCCCGGTCATGGCGGGCAAAGGCATCGGTTTTGTCGGGGAAACATCCGGCTCGCTGTGGAAGCTCTCGGAAAGCAGGGTGCTGGATAACGGGGTGGTCTGTTCGACCTACCTGTTTGGCGGGAACATATAAAAAATGCGCCCGGTTTCCCTCCGGGCGCAACCACTAAAATTTCAATTATTATAAGCTGTAAAACCTATCACAATGAAATTTCAGCGGCAAAGATAGGCTATTTCTTCGGTTTCGCTTTCTTTTCGGGGAATGAAAAACCGACATTGAACTGCTCGTCCAGTACCAGCGAAGCATCGAAAGCCTTGCCGTTCTTGCCCTTGAAGCCCTTGATTAGCCCGGTCTTGCGTTTTGTCGCCAGCTCGACAATCTGCTTGTCGGAAAGCTGCTTGTCGCACTTGTTGCGGAATATGGTAAGCGTGCAGTCCACGTTGGAACACTTCGCCACTTTCGGGTAGAACAGGATGCGCCCGCTGCCGCATTTCGGGCAGGGGCAGGTTTCACCAGTAGCGACAGATAGCTGCACCGATAGCAGTTCTGCGGTGATTTGCGTTGCGTACACCTCGATGCCCTTCCGGAACGTGTCGGCATCCATGCTGCCCGCTTCTATCTTGGCAAGGGCGGTTTCCCACATGCCCGTCATTTCGACATCGGCAATCTTCTTGTCCCTGACAATCCCATAAACGGCAAGCCCCTTGTCGGTAGGCACAAGGTTCTTCTTCTCACGCACGATGTACTGGCGGGCGAACAGCGTTTCGATAATCGCCGCACGGGTGGCGGGCGTGCCTATCCCGGCATCTTTCAGGCTGGCTTTCAGTTCGGCATCTTCCAGTTCCCTGCCTGCGTTCTCCATTGCCGACAACAGGCTGCTTTCCGTGTGCAGCGGTTTCGGCTTGGTCTGCTTTTCGAGCAGATCCACGCCGGAGAGTGGCAAATATTCTCCCTCTTGGAGTGGCGGCAGGCTGGCGGCTTCTTCATCCCCGCCCGTTTCCTGCTCGCCGAACACGGCACGCCACCCGGCTTCTTTCATCACAGACCCTTTCACCGTGAAGTCGGTATCTCCCCCTGACAGCAAGGCGGTGGTAACGTCTTTCACGCACTTGCCCGAAAAGGCTTCCAGCATACGCCCGGCTACCAGCTCGTAAACCGCCCGCTCGTCTTTGGAAAGTTCGCCGGGCAGGTTCTCGGTAATGATTAAGGCGTGGTGGTCGGTCACTTTGCCGTCATTCACGCTGCGGCGGTTCAGGGGTGTGCCGTCCAGCCCGGCGGCATACCCGGCAAAGCGGGAGTATTGCCCCAGCAGGGCGACACGTTCCGGCATTTCATCGAAAACGTCCTCCGGAATATAGCGGCTTCCGGTTCTCGGGTAGGACATCACTTTCTTTTCATACAGGCTTTGCGCTATGGAAAGCGTCTTGTCAGCCGAGAAGTTCAGCTTCGTGTTCGCTTCCTTTTGCAGCGTGGTAAGGTCGTACAAAAGCGGCGGTTCTTGGCAGGCTTCTTTCCTCTCAACGGATTTAACCACAAGTTGCCCGGTATCCTTTACCCGTTGCAGGGCGGCTATGGCTTCGGGCTGCTGTTCCCACTTGGCGGTCGATTGGGCGGTAAAATTTATTCCCCCGCTGGCAGTCGCCGCTTTGAGTTGCCAAAACTTGGCGGGTACGAAATTCTTGTTCTCCAAATAGCGGCTGCATATCATCACGAGCGTGGGTGTCTGCACCCTGCCCAGCGAGAACACCCCCTGCCCGGCGGCAACGCTCAACGCTTGGGTGGCGTTTATCCCTATCAGCCAGTCCGCTTCGCTGCGGGACTTGGCAGAGAGGTAGAGGTTATCGTAACGCTCTCCCGGCTGCAAGTTATCCAGCCCCTCACGGATTGCCTTGTCGGTAAGGCTGCTTATCCACAGGCGCACAAATGGTTTCCGGCAGTTCAGGTAATGGAAGATATAGCGGAAGATTAACTCACCCTCACGTCCGGCATCGGTGGCGACAATAATCCGGTCGCACTGGTCGAACACTTCCTTTATCACTTTCAACTGTTTCAGCACGCCGGGGTCTGCCTTGTACCCTTTCTCCGCTTTCACCTGACGGGGGATTAGCTGGAAATCGGGCGGCAGTATGGGCAGGCTCTCCCTGCGGAAGTTCGCCACGCCGTAAGCTTCCGGCATGGCAAGCTGGATTAAGTGGCCGAACGCCCATGTCACCATATACCCGTTGCCGGAAAGATAACCGTCATTACGCCCGGTCGCACCGATGATGCGGGCGATGTCCTTTGCCACGCTGGGCTTCTCTGCTATCAATGCAATCATAATTCTTTACTTTTTAATGGTGGATATTACATTTTCATTCCTCTGGACTTCTTGGGCTTGTCAGCTTTCAGGCTCTTGTCCTGCGCTTTCTCCTGCTTCTCTTTCTGCTTGGCGGTGGGCTTGTCCTGACCCTGTTTCAACGGCTCTTTGCCCTGCTTGGTGGCTTCGTTGGTCTTGCCCCCGGAATTGACCGCTACCTGCGTCCGGCTCTCGGCGGCGGGGGTAACGTCTTTCGGCTGCACCTTGTCGGGGGATTTGCCCTGTGCGCCGGGCTGTACATGACCGTTGAACTCAACGCCCTTGCCGTCCTTTAACCCGGCTACCTGCTGCTCTCCGGGCTGCTGTCCCTGCTGCAAGAACTGGACGGCAGACCTCGGCAGGAACTCCAAGCCACGCTCCACTGCGCTGACCTGCAAATAGGCACTGCGCTTCGTGCCGTCCCTGAATTGCAGGTTTTCCATTTTCACCGCTTGCCCGGCTTCAAAGGCGGCTTTCTGTTCCGGGCTGACTTGCACGTTACAGATTGTATCGGGGCATTTCCACTTGTCAGCCCGCATATACTCTAGCTCGTGCGTGTACCTGTCCCGGCTGACGAACACGGGGATTTGCTCGCCGCTTTTCGGGTCTTTGATTTCAGCGATGCCGCCCAAGTTGCCAGTGCCTTGCAAGTTGCCCTGTTCCTGCTTGGTGAACTCGTGTTCATGGAACGGGCGTTGCAACAGTTTCTCGTCCTGCTGCACGCCGTGCAGCTTGGGTACTACCGTGCCGTCCTTTGCCTGATAGAAAGAGAGCTTGACATCGGTAGGTTTGAGGTAGAAGCCGCCCACCGTCCCCGAAACAGTGTAAGTGTTGCGAGACTTGTAGCCACGCATCACCCGGTCGAAGTCCCTCGTGTTTTTCAGGGTGTCGGCGGTGATGCCGACTTTTTTCAGGTTCTCCCAGTCGATTTTTGCCGGGTCGAAGCGGTAGCCCTGCTTGAACTCGTGGAAGTCGGGCTTCGGAACTCGTAACATTTCAGCCCGCTTGCCGCCCTCCGGTGTCGGGTTGCGGTGGTTGTCCTCGATTGCCTTTGCGTTTTGCTCCACTTCGGAAGCCTTGACGCTGAACAGTTCCAGCCCGGAAGTGTCCTGAAACTTGCGGAAGAAATTGGAAATGAAATTGCTGAACACATCGCTGTTCTTGTCCACCTGCATGAACTCGCCGCCCTGTGTCGGCGGCACGGTCTGCAAATTGCCCTCCTTGTCGATACCCTTAACGGCACTCACCTTTCCCTGCTGTTTATCCAAGACCAGCAGCACGTCTTTTTCCTGCCCCTCTACGGGCGGGGTCATTCTGTTTGCCATAAATAATTGGAATTTTAGTGGTTACGGGAATAGTCCCGCCCAAAGGTAGCGACTAAATATGCTATATTTGGACGGGCGGCAAGGACTGTCCGAATTTGTCCTGCACTGTCTGAAATTGTCCGGGTGGAGTAAATCTCCAACTGACGGTTGGAGAATTGGAAACAGGCATAAAAAAGAGAGCGAAGTTAATCACTCTCTTGGGGTGAGCCATTTAATCATAAACCTTATGCCTTATAATCAACAACTTATTAAAATTTACATTATGCTTGCGAGCCATTTGTGAAGCGTTTGTGAAACGTTTATGGAACGTTTGCTATTTTATCAATAGACTAATAATGAGCTACATATCAAAATTAATACTGAAATACAGCTTATTTTTGGAACGTTTGTGAAGCGTTTGGCAAGCCTTTGATTGAGTTTCCGTTATTCTCCTATTATCAGGTGACACGACAAAAAGAAAACATCTTCGGCAAAATCTTTGTTATGTTTTTGCAGGTGATTACATAATATACTATCTTTGCAGATAGAAACAAAGGACATAAATATGGCTTCATTCAGGAAAGAGATACTTGGGCAGATTGAACGGATAGATACCGGGCGTATATTCACGTTCCGGGATTTGTCGTTTGAAATGGAAAAGACTGCCAATGTTGCGGTGCTACTTTCCGAACAGAGCCGCAAAGGGGTACTGGTACGGGTTGAAAAGGGGGCGTACTACCGTCCCAAGAAATCAGTGCTGGGGCTGGGAAAGCTGCCTGTCTATCAGGATGAACAGTTCCGCTACCTGACTGAAAAACTGAACGGCTATATCACGGGGGCTTACATCTATAACAAAATGGGGCTGACCGAACAGGTTGCCACAACCATAACGATAGCCACTCCTAACCCGGTTCGCCGTTTCCGTTTCAAGAACTTGGATATAGAGTGCGTGAAAGCCTACTGCATGGACTACCCGGATGAAAGCCTTGTCCCGTACTTGCGGCTGCTCGATGCGATAAAGGACATGAAGCGCATACCCGGAACAACCGGGCAGGACATCTACAACCGGGTCAAAAGCCAATATTTTAACGGGTACAGCCTGCCGGAACTGGAAAAAATCGTATCTTTGGCGAAAAGTTACCCGCCACGTGTCAGAAAGGTGGTGGCGGACATATTGGGCGACATCAGACAAACCGTATTGCAAACAGAAATGGCAAAGACCATTCTTCCCACGACACGGTTCAACTTGGATTATAAAACGGCATAGGACAGAAATATGAATTTACATTCGGACAAGGAAGCGTTCAAGGAAATCATCGCACTGGCGGCTGAACATTTCAGCTACGAGCAGTCGCACGTGGAAAAGGATTACTGGGTATCGAAGATACTGCGGGATATTTCCATGTCCGAATATGCGGATAAGACCTACTTCAAAGGCGGAACTTCACTTTCCAAAGCCTACGGGCTGATAGAACGTTTCTCGGAAGATTTGGACTTGTTCGTGTTCACGGGTGATAAAGGTGCGTCCAAGCAGGCGGAAAAGACATTGAACAAGAAACTTTCCAAATACATAGCCGAACTCAATAGTGACATATACAAGGAAGATTTGTCGGAAACGGGCGGTAATTACCGTAAACTGTATTTCTCGTATGACAATGTATTTCAAGGCGTGGGACTTAAAGAGCATTTGGAAGTAGAGATAAAATCCTGTGACCTGCCGGACAAAAAACTGATGTTCTACCCGGCGGACAAGCGGGTTATCAAACCGATTGTGACCGCCTTTCTTGAAAGCATCGGGCAAGAGGAACTGATAAGCACCTACGGGCTGGGAAGTTTTGAAACGCAATGTATCAACCCCCGAAAGACTATCTGCGACAAGGTTTCAAGGCTGGTAAAGCTGTCTTACAATGAGGATGCAGCCGCACTGTTGGCAAAGCATATCCGTGACGTTTACGACTTGTCGGCACTCTACCACAATCAGGAATATAACGATTACCTACATTCGGAAGATTTCTTGGATGCCATGTACCGGGTGACGATAGAGGACGGACTAAATAAAAACTCCCGTTCGCACTTGTCGCTGGCTGATGCACCGATATTCAAGGATGCCGAAGCGGTCATGGCGTTGCCCGAAGTGGCTACGGCGTACACTACCGATTTGAAGAAACTGACTTTCGACAAAAGCAAGATGCCGCCGATAGGCAAGGCTGTGGAAGCATTGAAGAACCTGCACGAAATATTAGTGCGTTTTGAAGCCTACCGCACCAAAAAGCAAAATGAAGAACAACCGTAAAGCTACATCGGCTGTTCTTCACTCCATACATTATTATATACAGCTATTCTTCCTCCTTAATCAAGTGGCATAGCTCCGGGTCATTCTTAATCCGGGTTATCTCGTCCTCGACAATCTGCCGGACTTCCTGACGGATGCGGTCATAATTGGCTTGTATCTCTTCCTGCATCCGGTCGTTGCCGTCCTTGTCGGTGAAGTCGATTATCTGCGGCAGCTTCACGTAACGGGCGGTTTCCCGCTTCACCTTTTCATTGTCCACCACGATTTCACAGTGGAAAATCTTTTGCTCTATCCGTTCATCGAAATTGTCCGCCACAGCACCCACGAACATGCCTTGCGTGAGGTTGGATATTTTGCTGGCGGGTATCAGGCTGTCCATTTGGGTACTTATCGAGGTGGACTTCTCCCGCTGGTTGATTGTCATGCTCTGCCGTTTCTGCAACACCTTTCCGAAACGCTCCGACAGTATTTTTGCCGTTTCACCGACCACCTGACCGCTGAACACGTTGCCCACAGTATTTTGTATCACACGGCTTTCCTTGTCCCCATAGTCACGGGTAAGCTGGCTGTAATCCTGAAAGCCCAGCAGAACCGCTACCTTGTTGCTTCGTGCGGTTGCAATCAGATTGTCAAGCCCACGAAAATAGATAGTGGGTAATTCATCTATTATCACCGAACTTTTAAGCTGACCTTTCTTGTTTATCAGCTTCACTATTCTACTGTTATATAATCCCAGTGCCGCCGAATAGATGTTCTGACGGTCGGGATTGTTGCCGACAACCAGTATTTTAGGCTCTTTCGGGTTGTTGATGTCCAGCGAGAAATCATCACCTGTCATTACCCAGTAAAGAGCGGGTGAAATCATCCTTGAAAGCGGGATTTTCGCACTTGCTATTTGACCCTGCAACTGCTCTTGAGCGTCTGATTCCCAAGCATCTACGAACGGCGAAAGGTAGTTTTCCAGTTCGGGATAACTGCGCAAAATAGTGAATACATCGGCGTATTTCTTGTTCAATAGTTCAATGGCATGGGGGAACGTGCAATACCTGCCGCCCTGATAAATGGTAGGCTCGGCACTCGACGCCTTGCCGCATTTCTGCGGTAGGTTTCCGAGAGCCTGCCCCCGAACCGTGCTTACATGTCTCCATGTACACGGCTCTCCGTTATAATTCAACTTAGTGTTATACATTGCCATGTATTTTAGCATTACATTCTGGACAGACTGCCAATGTTTTGCGGTGCATTTTGAGCATGATGCGTTCCCATTCGTTCTTGCCTGTCAAGTCTATCAAAGCACGAACATGGTGCATCACCGTTTTGCCATGCGCTCCGCATACCTCGCACTGTTCCGCCTTTAGTCTCTCAACAAGACTTGAGGCTGGCAGAAAATTGGTGTTTGGCATTATGTCGCATTTAGCATCACATTGAGCGTCTTTTCTCTTGAAACCCTCATTATAGAACACACGGCATTTGCATTGCCCTTTTGCATCCGTGTAACTGATTACAAAGTCTTTGTCTTTCGAGTATTTCTTTTTAATCTTCCGTACACTGCTGCTTTGCTTTTTGGCGATGCTTTTGTACATACTGTATTCCATAATATAACCGAACCTTTTGCAAAGAGTAGATACATTGTTCGCTATCGAGTAATAATTGTAGAATCCTCTTATCTCCTTATTGAATTGGGCTACAATATCCTCCGGTTTGCAGTTCATCATATAACTGCGTGCCTTTGGCTTCCAATCCTCCTTGCCATTGGTTTGTATAACCCTTATGGCTTTGTAGTCAATCAACTTGTTCTTGACCACCTCTCTCGGGAGTAGAAGTACAACCTTGCGGTTGAACATTCTTTTGAGCACTCCATTCTTATCTCTCTTGGTGGCTTTGGAGTTGCGTACGGTTATTTCATATCCCAGAAATTTAGCTTTTTCTTGTGCTTGGGTTATAAGCGTTTTCTCTGCCGACAGTTCAAGTTTCAGCTTATCTTTCATGAATTGTGTGATATTCGCTTTGATTTGCCCACATTCTTCATGGCTGCCGACAACCCCAATCAAGAAATCGTCTGCGTATCTGACATATTTCAACCGTTTGTACTCTTCATCCATTTCCATGACACAAGGCATTTGTTGCATCTGTCGGTAATACCCTTTGATTTTATCAATAAGGTCTTTCCGTACCTTTGTATCGGTTTCGGATTTTAGTTTCTTTTCCAGCTTGTTCTTACGGTCTTTAATCCGACGGTAATCCTTATCCAATCTTCTGCTTGCGCCTTTATTGAAAGATTGGGCGTATTCCTCCATGTACTTGTCGAACTTGTCAAGGTAAATATTAGCCAGTATGGGACTAATGATGCCGCCTTGCGGAGTTCCACTGTACGTGTGTCTGTATTTCCAATTTTCAATATACCCAGCGTTCAGAAATTTACGGATGAGCCTTATGAACCTCTCGTCCGCTATGCGTTCTTCGAGTATGCCAATCAGAACGTTATGGTCTATGTTGTCGAAGAAGCCTTTTATGTCCCCCTCTATAAACCATTTTGTTCCGAGAAACGTATCTTGAATTTGGTTTAATGCAGTTTGGCAACTCCTACGTGGTCTAAATCCATGTGAGGTATTTTCAAAACTTCCCTCGTATATGGCTTCCAGTATCATGTGTACCACTTCCTGCACCAACTTGTCTTCAAAAGACGGGATGCCCAACGGGCGTTTCTTTCCGTTCTTCTTAGGGATATAGACCCTTTTGGCTGGGTTGGGTTTGTAACTTTCGTCTCTAAGCTTGGAGATTAGATTTTCTATTCTCTGAATACTCATTTCGTCAACTGTCTTGCCGTCTGTCCCAGCGGTCATATTGCCCTGTTTGGCATAGATTCGCTGGTAGGCGGTATAGAACATCTGTTCATTGAATAGAATACGATACAACCGTTCGAACTTATAGCCCGATACATTGCTGTGTTTCACCAAGTTGTTCAATACATTCTTTGGATTTCTCATAATGTCTCTCACATTTTCCTTTGATTATATTGATTATATAACTGCTTCCCTTCGCCATGTGCAGGGCATTACCCTGCTCGGACTACTACGGAAGCTCCGTTGCCATGCCGAATATTCAAGAACGACTTCTATAGCCTTTCGGCGTTTCGGTTTAGGCAATCCCCATTTAGCGGGTGTAATAACAAGCATGACAGACTGTCGGATGCAACGTTCGTCTGTTAATCTGCTTATTGCAGACGTGTCGCAGTCAGTTCTTTGCCCCATACAACCTAAACACTTGCTGGGGTACATGCGATATGGCGTTGGTAACTGCCTTCCGCCACAGCCCTGGTATGTGCCACTGGATTGTTGTTCAACCAGTTCAGGCTTCATCCTCATGTCCGTCTTTCTGTCTTGCCATTCAGTCGCAGCGTGGCAGTTGGCTGACTTATGGCTTCTCCGACATGCTACACTCCCCCTCGGGTTTCCCTCTGGGATAAGTCGGATGACAGTAGGTCTTATTTTCATAGAACTCTAACCTAATCTATTGCTAAATAGATATTTATTACACCGCCTTATGGGCGCACCGCAAGTACCAAATAATGGCTGCAAGCAGGATAATCGGGCTTTCCACGAAGAAATCGCCCTGCTTGCTTATCCAACTTCGATTGAGGTTAAGCATAATCGTGTAGCTGGCTTCGTAGGCATCCGCAATGTCCGACATGAAGCTGGCGTTTATCGGGTTGCATCGGTGGCTCTTGCGGGGGTCGTCAAAATTGATAATATAGAATTTGGGCTTTACCTTGTAGCCGTCCAAGTGATTAAGCAGGTGATTGTAAGCGATTTCCGAAAGGTCAGGGAATTTGTAATCATAACAGTAAAGCGCAAAACCTTTCTCGATTTGCTGTTTTATGTAGCTGTTTACCACCGCATACGACTTACCGCTGCCCGGTGTTCCCAGTACAAGACTGGCACGGAACGGGTTCACGACATTTATCCAGCCATTATTCCATTTCTTCTTATAGTAGAACCGGGTAGGCAGATTTACGGAATACTCGTTCTCGATAAGCCTTGTTTCCTGTTGGAAACTTTCGTTCTCGGTATTAAAGACATCATCCATTAGGTTGTTCTTCAACAGCCGGGACATCCATGTACCCGCCATGAGCATACAGATATAGCCCGCCGACAGCGTGGCGATATAAAACACGGCATCCGCCGTGTGTGGCAACGGAAGTTCCAGCAACCACCAGTTCAGGAAAAACAACACGACACCCGCCGCAAGGCTGCAATGTATCTTCGCCCACGTTATCTTTTCCTCTTTCACGCCCTTAGTGCCGATACACGACAGGGCGAGGAACACCACCGAAAATAGTTTTGTCCAAAGGACGGACGAGAACAGCCCGGTGGTGCGCTGGAAGTTCCACAGTATCTTGTCTATCACCTCAAACGTCACTCCCCACTCTTTCAGGGTGGAGTAACAGAACCAGTACACGTTTATTCCCACGAATAGAATACTGACAGCCCGCATAAAGTCCATGACCCTTGCAAGCCCTCTCAAATCATCTTCCTGTTGCATGATTGTAATGTTTTTTAAGTTAGTCGATGCGCCTTGTACGCTTCTTTTTCTTCTTTCTCTTTTGGCGGGCGGTGTCCTGCGGCTCGTCACCGCCTGATGCACCGCCGCCCAGCAATCCGCCGAACGCACCCAGCACGGAAGCCACGCCCGAAACGATGTCGGCTTCCGGCGTGAAGCCCGGCTGTTCCTGATGCGTGGGCTGGTCTTGCTGCGGTGCTGACACTTCGGGCTGGTGCATCTTTCCGGTTTCGCCCGAAAAACGTTCGTTGAACACGTTCGCCGAATACTCCTTGCCCAAGCGTGAACCGTTCAGCACCACCCGGCTGTCGTGGTCGATGAACGTAACGCCATAGATGCGCCCGCTGTCATTCTGACGGAATACCACGTCAATACTCTGCTTCCTTAGCTGCTGTTCCAGTTCCTTGCGGCTGCGGGCGGTCTGCATGGCAGTGGCTACAATCTTCCGGGTGCGCTCTTTCAGTTTCCCGTTCCTGATTGCTTCGCCCGATTTCTCCATTCTGCGCCGCACCGCTTCATAGCCCACCGACTTGCCGATGCGGGAAGCCTTTACCGGGTTGCCCGCCTTTTCGCCCTTGTCGTTCATGGCGGAATAGACAATGCCCTGATAGGGCTTGCCATTCACTTCACCCTTGACTTCCTCGGCGCACACGTTGTAAGCGGCAAGCAAAGCCTTGTACTCCCCGAACGACTGGAAGCGGTAGCCATAGCAAGCCGCTTTCACGGTATTGCCGATTTGGTGCTTCACGTCCCCGGCGGCATAGTCCACCTTTTTAAGTTCCGGGCGTTCGGCACGTTCCTTTCGCTCTGCCGGGTGCAGGTTGTATTTCTTCTCCAGTTCACGGGTGATTTGCTTGCTGCGCCGATGCTCGAACCTGTCATTCAGCGGTCTGCCGTTCTCGTCCACCCGCAACCCCACGATGTGGATGTGGTGGCGGTCGATGTCGGTATGCTTGTACACCAAATAAGGCTGGTCGCCATAGCCCAACTTCCGCATATACTCTTTGGCGATGTCGGAAAGCTGCTGGTCGGTCAGCACGTCTTCCGGGTGCGGGTTTATGGAAATATGAAGTATCGGCTTCTTGGTGGATAGCTGGACGGGCATCTGCATTTCAAAGCTGCGCATACACTCGCCGATAGAGAAATTCCCGTCCTCGCTCAACAGCATCCGGTTGGAAAAAAGCACCTTTGCTTCCCCGCTGTCCACCTTGTTTTGATTGTAAGCCAGTGCGCCGAACATATTGCCGCCCGTGCTTATTTTGGCAACCATAGTTCCTTGCACTTGTTTGTCAGGTCGATAACCTGACGGTTTAACATAGATAATTCAGTGGTCGCTTTCTCCAGTTTATAGAGAAAAGCCAGTGCCTTTTTCTCCGAAAAGTTGCTGTGCAACGCCTTTACAACTTGGTTGTAATTGACCGCCACGGCTCTGAATTGTGCATAAAATTCGGTCAGCCGGGCGCAATATTCTACTGCCGATTTGTCCACTTTCACCACCCGGAACGGCTCGCCGAACAACCGTGCGGCGATGAAACGGGACTTGCTCGTGACGCCCGACTGCTCCCACTGCGAGAGGAAGCGGGCGTTCTCCCGGTCGTTCAGGTAAAGGACATGGCGATGCTTCGCCGGGTCTGCGAGGGCGGGGCGACCGCCCTTGTTGGTTCTTCTTGTTTCCATACTTCTTTGGATTAAAAAATTACGACTTCGGAGTGATTTTTACCCCCGCAAGGGGCAAGGCGTTTTCAGGCACGGAAAACGGTTTTGTAGCATACAAAACACACCTTGCTAATTTCTGACGAAATTCAAAATCCGTCACGGACGGATTGGGGTTAGCGTGAAACGGAAAGCCCAGCCATTAACCTGCCCGGTTTTACATCCCTGCCCCCAGCGGTTCGTTACTCCGCTGCAAAGTAACGGTGATTTATAATGCTGTAAAATAGGTGGTTGGTGGACAAATCGGGACAACAAAGGACAAATCGGGACAAGGTTTTCAGGGGACGTTTTTTCTCCTTTTTTTTGTATCGGATTTCAAGATTGAAAGCAAGATTGAAAGAAATATTCCAATCAGGAAAGAATGATTGAAAGCATGATTTCAAGAAAATGTGATTGCAGGATTTCAATATTCCAAGAAAAAATGAAAGCAAGAAAACAAGATTGAAATAAAACAATCTTTCAAGATTGCAATATGGAAACAAAGAAAGCTATATGGCTGGATTGATTGAAAGCAATAAATAAATCTATCAACCAATAATGAACGGAAGCAATATGGAAAACGAGAAAACACCCCTTTATGTCGCCTTTTCCACACAAAAGGGCGGGGTCGGCAAAACCACCTTTACCGTGCTGGCGGCGAGTTACCTCTACTACCTCAAAGGCTACGATGTGGCGGTGGTCGATTGCGACTACCCGCAACACTCCATTGCCGGGATGCGAAAGCGGGATGCCGAGCAGGTCGGGGCGGATGAAGATTACAAGCGAATGGCGTATGAACAGTTTACCCGGCTGGGGAAGAAAGCCTACCCGGTGCTATGCAGTTCGCCCGAAAAGGCGATTGCAACGGCTGACGGACATATAGCCGCCGGACACGTGCCGGATATTGTGTTTTTCGACCTGCCCGGCACGGTGAACAGCGAGGGCGTGATAAACTCCCTTGCAGGCATGGACTACATTTTCACCCCCATTTCAGCCGACAAGGTGGTGCTGGAAAGCAGCCTGTCGTTTGCAATGGCTATCCAAAAGCTATTGGTGAGGAATGAAGCCTGCCGACTTGCCGGGCTGTACCTCTTTTGGAACATGGTGGACGGTAGGGAGAAAACAGACCTTTACACCGCCTATGACAAAACCATTAAGGAACTGGAACTGCCGCTGATGAAAACCTTTATCCCCGATACCAAACGCTACAAAAAGGAACTGGTGGCAGATAAAAAGGCGGTGTTCCGCTCCACGCTCTTTCCCGCCAGCCGCCCGCTGGTAAGGGGAAGCAACTTGGAAGAACTGATAACCGAAATAACGTACTACATCAAATTACAATGATATGGCAAAGCAAAGCGGCGGGATGCCGAAGATAGACGAGGATTTCATGAAAGAACTTATCTCGCAGGGCGTACCAGCCAAGCGGGAGAGCCAGCCGGATGATGCACCGCAGCCCGGCGGCGAAACGGAAACCGCCCACGAGGGACGGCAGACTGAAACGGTGCGGGTGGAGAAAACGACAAACCGCAAGCGCAAGGGCGGTTCGGGTGACTACCGGGAAACCTACTTTCAGAAAGTGGAACTGGCAGACCGACAGCCCTTGTACGTGAGCCGTACCACACACGAGAAGCTGATGCGTATCGTGACGGTGATAGGCGGGCGCAAGGTGACGGTAAGCAGCTACGTGGAAAACATTCTGCTGCGCCACTTCGAGCAGTACCAAGACGAGATAAACACCCTGTACGAAAGCCACTTCCAAAAGCCTGTCTGATTATGGTAATCTATTGCATACTTACCGGGCTTTTGGTGTACTATATCGCCTTATGGCTGTGGTATCGCTACACGGACAGCCGGACATCACCGGGCAGAACGGATGATGCGCTGCTTCCACGAAACGGGGTTTCAGGCTACACGCTGATAGGTGAAAGCCAATACAAGGGCGGACTAATCGGGACAGCGCAGGACAAATCGGGACACCTCCCGCAAGCGGTTGAAAATGATACTATTTTTGCGCCGCAGGCTGACGGACAGCCGGAAGAAAACATTTCGGAAGCAGCACCCGAAGCGGAAGAAACGCCCGGTTACGAGAATGACGAACCCGACTACGAGGACGAGGAAATAGCCGGATACATGGACGGTGACGATGATACCGGGCGGGCTACGGGCGTGAGCTTTGACGAACTGGGCGAAGCGGTACGCACGGCGAACGCCGACAACCCCACCGAAACGGAGAAACGGCAAGCAGCCGGGACACTGGCAAGCATTGAGGGGACGAACCTCTACGATGCGGTGGTGGAGAACATCAACGGCGGGCTGGCAAAGGTGGCGGAACTGCTGGGACGCAACGAAGCGGAACTGGCTACGGCTGCTGTCCCTGCCGAAGCTGGCAATACAAGCAAGGAACACGAAGCGTTCGACATGAACGATTTCCTATAATATAATAACGTGTAACAATATGAAGCAACGTGACTACGGTTGATTGGCAACCTGAAAACCAAACAGACAAACGGGACTATCCCCGACCACTAAAATTTCAAATTATTCACCAGCCGGGAAAGGCGGACTTCCCACCCGCCGCCCGGCATTAAAAACAAATCACAATGAGAAAGAAAATCTTTTTGTCGGCGGCTATCCTTGCCGCTGCGGTAAGTGCCTACGCACAGGGCAACGGGCAAGCGGGCATCACCGAAGCCACGAACCTAATCACCGGGTATTTCGACCCCGGAACAAAACTGGTGTACGCAATCGGGGCGGTCTGCGGCTTGATTGGCGGGGTAAAAGTATATAACAAATTTTCGAGCGGCGACCCCGACACCTCAAAGACCGCCGCCAGTTGGTTCGGGGCGTGCATTTTTTTAATTGTTGCCGCCACTATCCTGCGGTCGTTCTTCCTCTAAACCAGCGGCTATGTCTGAATATCCGGTAAACAGGGGTATCGGGAAGCCAGTGGAATTCAAGGGGTTAAAAAGCCAGTACCTCTTTATCTTTTGCGGCGGCTTGCTCGCCGTGTTCGTGGTGTTCATCGTCCTGTTCATGGCAGGCGTGAACCAGTGGCTATGTATCGGTTTCATCGTGTCGGCTTCGCTGCTGCTCGTGTGGCAGACGTTCCGGCTCAACGCACGGTACGGCACGCACGGGCTGATGAAAGCAGCCGCACGCAAAAGACACCCACGCTTCATTATCAGCCGAAAGGCGATACCCCGGCTGTTCAACTACAAAAGAAGAAAGGAAGAAAGAACATGAGGAATACATTAAAGGCTACCACGCTGGAAAGAAAATTTCCACTTTTGGCGGTGGAGAACGGCTGCATCATTTCAAAAGATGCAGACATAACGGTGGCTTTCCGGGTGGAACTGCCCGAACTGTTCACCGTCACCAGTGCCGAGTACGAAGCCATACATTCGGCATGGTACAAGGCAATCAAGGTGCTGCCCGACTACTCCATAGTACACAAGCAGGACTTCTTCATCAAGGAGAGCTACCAGCCCGACACCGAAAGGGACGAGCTTAGTTTTTTAAGCCGCTCCTTTGAACGGCACTTCAATGAACGCCCGTTCCTGAACCATTACTGCTACCTGTTCCTGACGAAAACGACAAGGGAGAGAAGCCGCCGACAGAGCGACTTCTCCACCCTCTGCCGGGGCAGGATTGTTCCGCAGGAGATAGCCGACAAGGAAGCGGCGGCAAAGTTCATCGAAGCGGTCGGGCAGTTCGAGCGCATCATGAACGACAGCGGTTTTGTCACCCTTACCCGGCTGGCGGCATCGGAAATCACCGGGCAGGACGGCAAGGCGGGCATCATCGAGAAATACTTCTCGCTCTCGCAAACCGATACTACCTGCCTGAAAGACATCGGGCTGTACCCGGAAGAAATGCGTGTCGGGGACGATATTCTGTGCCTGCACACGCTTTCGGACGTGGAAGATTTACCCGGAAAGGTCGGGACGGACTGCCGATTTGAGAAGCTGTCTACTGACCGGAGCGATTGCAGGTTAAGTTTTGCCGCCCCGGTGGGCGTGCTGTTGTCGTGTAACCACGTCTATAACCAGTTCATCTTCATAGACGACCACGCCGAAAACCTGAAGAACTTCGAGCAGACCGCCCGGAATATGCAATCGCTCTCCCGCTACTCCCGTGCCAACCAAGTGAACAAGGAGTGGATAGACGAGTACCTGAACGAAGCGCATAGCAAGGGGCTTATCTCGGTGCGCTGCCACTGCAACGTCATGGCATGGAGTGACGATAGGGACGAACTCAAACGCATACGCAACGATGTGGGAAGCCAGCTTGCCCTGATGGAGTGCAAGCCACGCCACAACACCACCGACACGCCCACGCTCTTTTGGGCGGGCATACCCGGCAACGAAGCCGACTTCCCCGCAGAGGAAAGTTTCTACACGTTCTTGGGGCAGGCTCTCTGCCTGTTCGTGGAAGAAACGAACTACAAGAGTTCGCTTTCCCCGTTCGGTATCAAAATGGTGGACAGGGTAAGCGGTCGCCCGCTGCACATCGACATATCGGATTTGCCCATGAAGAAAGGCATCACCACCAACCGCAACAAGTTTATACTTGGGCCGAGCGGTAGCGGGAAGTCTTTCTTCACCAACCACATGGTGCGCCAGTATTACGAGCAGGGTGCGCACGTGCTGCTGGTAGATACGGGTAACAGTTACTTGGGGCTGTCCCAGCTTATCCACAACCGCACGCACGGCGAGGACGGGATTTATTTCACCTACACCAACGAGAACCCGATAGCGTTCAACCCGTTCTATGTCGAAGACGGGGTATTTGACATCGAGAAGAAAGAGAGTATCAAGACCCTGATACTCACCCTTTGGAAGCGGGACGATGAAGCCCCGAAGCGGTCGGAAGAAGTGGCGTTGTCCAATGCGGTAAGTGCCTATATCGAACGTATCACGGGTGACAGGTCGGTAACACCCTGCTTCAACACGTTCTACGAGTTTGTCCGGGATGATTACCGCCGACAGCTTGAACAGAAGAACGTCAGGGAAAAGGATTTTGACATTGACAATTTCCTGAACGTGCTTGAACCGTACTATCGTGGCGGTGAATACGACTACCTGCTGAACTCCGACAAGGAACTGGATTTGCTGCATAAACGCTTCATAGTCTTTGAATTGGACAACATCAAAGACCACAAGATTTTATTCCCGATAACGACTATCATCATCATGGAAGCCTTTATAAACAAGATGCGCAAGTTAAAGGGAATAAGGAAGTTAATACTAATTGAAGAAGCGTGGAAAGCGATTGCATCGGCGAACATGGCAGACTATATCCGCTACCTCTACAAAACAGTCCGAAAATATTTCGGGGAAGCGATTGTAGTCACGCAAGAGATTGAGGATATTATTTCTTCCCCAATCGTGAAAGAGAGTATCATCAACAACTCGGACTGCAAAATCCTGTTAGACCAGCGAAAATACCTGAACAAGTTCGACAGCATACAAAACCTGCTGGGACTGACCGACAAGGAGCGTTCGCAAATATTGTCTATCAACATGGCGAACCACCCCGGACGGAAGTACAAGGAAGTTTTCTTCTCGCTGGGCGGCACGCAGTCGGCAGTGTACGCCACAGAAGTTTCGCTGGAAGAATATTACACGTTCACGACAGAGGAAAGCGAGAAAATGGAACTGTTCGCCCTCGCCGAGAAGCTGGGCGGCAACCTTGAACTGGCTATCAAGCGGCTTGCGGAAAGCAAACGTAATCCCCAATCATCAACAACTTAAAAATTAGGAACATGAAGAAAATAATCCTCTTTATGGCGGTGTGCCTTTGCTTCATCGGCAGGGCATCCGCCCAGTGGGTGGTGTCAGACCCCGGCAACTTGGCACAGGGTATCATTAACACCACAAAGCAGATAGTGCAGACCTCTACCACAGCCAAGAACACGCTGGACGGCTTTATGGAAGCGCAGAAGATTTTCCAGCAGGGTAAAAAATATTACGATGCGCTCAAAGCGGTGCATGACGTGGTTAAGGGCGGTGTCAAGGTGAAGAAGTCCATTGAACTGGTGGCGGAAATATCCGAAATCTACGTGCGCAATTTCCAAAACATGCTGGCAGACCCGAATTTCACGCCTGACGAACTTTCCGCAATATCGTTCGGCTATGCCAAACTGATGTCGGAAAGCTCGGACGTGTTGCAGGACTTGAAAAATGTAGTGAACATCACGGGTATGTCGCTGACGGATGCCGAACGGTTAGCAATCATCGACAACGCTTATCGAAGTTTGCTCAACTACCGCAACCTTGTGAACTACTACACCCGCAAGAACATATCCGTGTCCTACCTGCGGGCGAAGAAGAAGAACGACACCGACCGGGTGTTGGCTCTCTACGGCTCGGCGGATGAACGCTATTGGTAACATGATACAACCACTTAATTAGTATGCCTATGTTATTAGCAGCAGTGGATTTTGACAACCTGCACCAAGTGTTGCGGGTGCTGTACGATGAAATGATGCCCTTGTGCGGCAACATGACGGGGGTAGCCAAAGGGATAGCCGGGCTGGGAGCTTTGTTCTATGTAGCCGCCAAAGTGTGGCAGTCGCTCGCACGTGCCGAACCCATAGACGTGTACCCGCTACTCCGTCCCTTTGCGCTGGGGCTGTGTATCATGTTTTTTCCAACTTTCGTGTTGGGGACTATCAACACGGTATTGTCGCCAGTGGTAAAAGGGTGCAACCAGCTTATGGAAACGCAGACTTTCGACATGAACGAGTACCGGGCGCAGAAAGACCGACTGGAATATGAAGCCCTGATGCGAAGCCCCGAAACGGCTTACCTCGCATCGGACGAGGAATTTGACAGGCAACTGGAAGAACTGGGGTGGTCGCCCTCCGACATGGTGACTATGACGGGTATGTACATGGACAGGGCGGCTTATAACATCAAGAAGTCCGTCCGGGACTGGTTCAGGGAATTGCTGGAAATGCTCTTTCAGGCGGCGGGGCTGATTATAGACACGCTACGCACGTTCTTCCTGATTGTACTTTCGATACTGGGTCCGCTAGCGTTCGCCATTTCCGTCTATGACGGTTTCCAAAGCACGCTGACCCAGTGGATTTCACGCTATATCTCCATTTACCTGTGGCTACCCGTGTCGGACTTGTTCAGCAGTGTGCTGGCTCGCATACAAACGCTGATGCTCCAAAAGGATATTCAGGAACTTTCAGACCCGAATTTCATCCCTGACGGGAGCAGCACCGTGTATGTAATCTTTATGATTATTGGCATCGTGGGTTACTTCACCATTCCAACGGTGG
Source organism: Butyricimonas sp. RTP31003st1_G1_RTP31003_210430 (assembly GCF_040920905.1). Classification (NCBI taxonomy): domain Bacteria; kingdom Pseudomonadati; phylum Bacteroidota; class Bacteroidia; order Bacteroidales; family Odoribacteraceae; genus Butyricimonas; species Butyricimonas sp. RTP31003st1_G1_RTP31003_210430. Next base: position 24,421 of record NZ_JBCOSQ010000057.1, read on the forward strand.
CAAGCTGGATTGTGTCGGCTGGCGGTATGTCCGCCTATAACCGCAACGTGTCGAAAGCCGGGTCGGTCGCCGGGGCTGCGGTTGGCGCAGTCGGTGGAAAGGTATCGGGAAAACTACTCAAATAAACAACATCAATTTTTTAAGGATATGGAATTTAAGTCATTGAACAATATCGAAACGAGTTTCCGGCAAATCCGGCTCTTTGCGCTGGTATTCATCTGCCTGTGCGCACTGGTGACGGGCTTTGCCGTGTGGAACTCGTACAGCTTCGCCGAGAAGCAGCGGCAGAAGATATACGTCCTCGACAACGGCAAAAGCCTGATGCTGGCACTCTCGCAGGACATGGCACAGAACAGACCAGTGGAAGCCAAATCACACGTGCGGCGTTTTCACGAACTGTTTTTCACCTTATCGCCCGACAAGGGGGCTATCGAAAGTAATATCAAACGCTCACTGTTCCTTGCCGACAAGACCGCTTTCAACTATTACAAGGACTTGGCGGAAAAGGGTTACTACAACCGGGTGATTTCGGGGAACGTCACGCAGACGGTGGAGATTGACAGCGTGAAGTGCGACTTCGACCAGTACCCCTACAAGGTGAACACCTACGCCCGCCAGTTGATTGTCCGGGAAAGCAGCCTGACGGTGCGCAGCCTTGTGACCTCGTGCCGCCTGCTCAACGCCACACGGAGCGACAACAACCCGCACGGCTTCATCATCGAAGCGTTCACCATTACCGAAAACAAGGATTTACAAACCGTCAAAAGATAGCCGTATGGAAAGGAAACAGAGTTATATCGGAAAAGTACAAGACTGGGCGGACGACTGCCTGCGCCGGATGTGCGGACGGATTACGCCGGGCAAAAGGCTGGCGGTTATCCTCGTGATGTTCTTCTTTTTCGGCGGCTTGTCTATCTACATCACCGTTTCATCAATCTACAATATCGGGAAACGGGACGGCAGGCGGCTGCAAATAGAACACATCAAACAATACCCGCTACACGATAGCGACAGTATCAACTTATTAAACAGACTGAACAATGGACGAAGTACAGAAGAATGAAAGTAGCATATCTACTTCACCAACAAATGGGAAGCCCCCAAAAGAAAATAAGCCTAAAAAGGAACTGACACCCCAACAGGTACAGCAGCGCAGGAAAATGATAGTCTTCCCGCTGATGTTCCTTGCCTTTGCCGGGTGCATGTACCTGATATTCGCCCCCTCCGGCAAAGAGAATGTGAATGTGGAAAGCGTGGGCGGCTTCAACGCCGACATACCCCTGCCCGCAGAGGACGGGATTATAGCCGACAAGCAAAAGGCATACGAACAAGCAATGCTGAACCGCAAACAGCAGGACAAGATACAATCCTTGCAGGACTTCGGTTTCACGGGGGACGATGAAACGGAAGAACCGCAAGCGGAAATCGACCTGATGCCGGAAGATGATGCGAAGCCCCAAAGGGGCGGCGGTGCTTCTTCACGGGCGGCTTACCGGGACATCAACCGCCAGTTAAGCACGTTCTACGAAACCCCGGCGGTGGACGAGGAAAAAGAGGACTTGAAGCGGCAGGTGGCGGAACTGACCGACCGACTGCAACAACAGCAGAACGCCACACCCACCACTGACGACCAAATGGCACTCTTGGAAAAGTCCTACGAACTGGCGGCAAGGTATATGAATGACGGCGGGCAGAACGGGCAGGTGGCACAAGTGCCTGTTGCCGGGACTGTCACCCAAAAGCCGCAAGCCCAACCCGTGCAAGCAATCCGGGAAACGACCGTATCGGGATTGCAGCAGCCCATGAACGATGCCGACTTCATCCGTGCTTACAGCCAGCCACGAAACTACGGCTTCAACACGGCGGTAGGCACGGGCTACGCTATGGGAAAGAACACGGTAGCCGCCTGCATCCACCAAGACCAAACGCTGACGGACGGGCAGGCGGTGAAACTCCGGCTGCTCGAACCTATGCAGGCAGGGAACATAGTCGTGCCGAAAAATACCCTTGTAGCGGGTACGGCAAAGGTGCAGGGCGAACGGCTCGACATACTGGTGTCTTCGATTGAGTACGCTGGCAACATCATCCCGGTGGAGCTTGCCGTGTTCGACACGGACGGGCAAAAGGGGCTGTCCGTCCCGTCCTCAATGGAACAGGAAGCGTTCAACGAAGCAATGGCGAACATCGGTAGCGGGCTGGGTACAAGCATATCCTTTGCCCAAAGTGCCGGGCAGCAGGTGGCTATGGACGTGACAAGGGGCTTGCTGCAAGGAACGTCCGGCTACCTCGCCAAGAAGTTCCGAACCGTGAAAGTGAAGCTGAAAGCCGGGTACAAGGTGATGCTTTACGCCAAACAACAATAATTATTAACCACTAAAATTTCAATCAACAATGAAACAGATTTTTGTAATGTTCGCCCTCTTGCTGGGCGTGTGTGCGGCAAACGCACAGGAAACCGACACCGTGAAGTATGCGGCTGGCAACGACTTGTACCGGGGCATTACCCGGAAACTCCCGTACCGCCAAATGGTAACGCCCTACGGCGTGGAAGTGACCTTTGCCAAGACGGTGCATATCATCTTCCCCGCCGCCGTCCGCTATGTCGATTTGGGAAGCAACCACATCATAGCGGGCAAGGCGGACGGTGCGGAGAACGTAATCCGGGTGAAAGCCACGACAGAGGGCTTTCCGGGCGAAACGAACTTCTCCGTCATTTGCGAGGACGGCAGTTTCTTTTCGTTCAACGCCAAATACGCCCGTGAACCGGAAATGCTCAATATCGAAATGAAAGACTTCTTGGAAAATGAAGATACGTCTGACTTTTCGCATACCCGCATGAACATCTACTTCCGGGAACTGGGCAACGAAAGCCCGCTATTGGTGAAACTGATAATGCAGAGCATCTACAAGAACAACGACCGCAAAGTGCGCCACTTGGGTAGCAAGCGTTTCGGCATACAGTTCTTAATCAAGGGGATTTACACCTATAACGGGATGCTCTATGTACACACGCAGACGAAGAACAGTTCCAACGTGCCTTTCGATACCGACTTCATCAAGTTTAAGATAGTCGATAAGAAAGTACCCAAACGCACGGCTATTCAGGAAACGGTGCTGGATGCGGTACGCAGTTACAACGAGGTAGTAGAGATTGCCGGGAAAAGTACCGTCCGCACTGTGTACGCCCTGCCGAAGTTCACCATACCGGACGATAAGCTACTGTTGGTGGAACTCTACGAGAAAAACGGCGGGCGGCATCAGGTTATCCGGGTAGAGAACGCCGACATCGTGAACGCAGAAGTGATTAACGAACTCAAAATCAAATAGGGAATGAAGAAACACATCTTTATAATGATGCTCTTTGCGCTGTGCCTGACCTCGTTTCAGGTACACGCACAAAGATACCTGCCGGGTATGAAAGGCTTGCAGGTCACGGCGGGCATGACGGACGGGGTGCATTGGAATGACAACACGGATTTCGCCTACCACATCGGGGCGGCATACAGCGTTTACACCAAGAACGCAAACCGCTGGGTGATTGGTGGGGAATACCTGCACAAGAAGTATGACTACAAGGATATGCAGATACCAGTCGAACAGTTCACCGCAGAGGGCGGCTATTACCTGAAATTCCTTTCGGACAGGCGAAAGACTTTTTTCCTCTCGCTGGGATTGTCGGCACTCGCCGGGTATGAGGTGAGCAACAAAAGCGAAAAACTGCTGCCGGACGGTTCTACCTTGCTGGATAAGGACTGCTTCATTTACGGCGGTGCGCTCACGCTGGAACTGGAAGCCTACCTGACCGACCGGGTGGCTCTGCTGCTGAACGCAAGGGAACGGGCGTTGTTCGGCTCGGACATAGGCAAGTTCCACACGCAGGTATCTTTGGGAGTAAAATTCATTATCAACTGACCCCTATATAATAATGTATATGAAGAATGTAATGTATAAAATCATCATGGGCTGCTACATCGTGGCCGCCCTTGTGCTTGTCACCGCCTGTAATGACAGTTTGGATATTCAGCAGGCGTACCCGTTCAGCATCGAAACGCTGCCAGTACCCAAAAGGCTGAAAGTCGGGGAAACCGCTGAAATACGCTGCCAGTTGGTGCGTGAGGGTTACTATCAGCCGACTACCTATCGGATAAGGTACTTCCAGCCGGACGGCAAAGGGAAGCTGGAAATGGCGGGCGGCACGGTGTTCCTGCCCAATGACCTTTACCCGCTGGAGAAAGAAACATTCCGGCTCTACTACACCTCGGCATCGACAGACCAGCAGACGATTGACATTTATATTATCGACAGCTTCGGACAGATGCAGCAACTTACACTATCATTTAATAATGACAACAGCGAAGAAGAAACGGAAACAATAACCCCCTAACAATAAAATGACATGGTAAAAATAGAATTGGATATAAAAGGTATCTCGTGGTATATAGAAACCACGTTGGAAACAGATACGGTTCCGGCAGTAGGTGACATCATTATCGTGGATAAGGACTGCATTTCCGCACGTGACAGGGCTGAATTGTGGAAAATACCGTCCAATCAGGTTTTCAAATGGGTGGACGAAGAAGAAGATATGCCCGTTATGGAATGGTTTGACAACGACACGGAAATGCTTGTCAATAAGCGGACTTGGAAATACGACATCGAGGAAGAAGAAACCGTGTGCATACTTAGTGTAAAATTTATTCACTGTGAGGATTTGTAGCTGTGATATTCGTTTAATGATACGCAAAGCGTAAATATTGGGCAGACAGCCCGCCGGGAAGCATCGGCGGGCTGTTTCCATGATAGGGAAACGAGCGGCTTCTTTGTTACTTTCTTCACCCGCTGGCAGGCTCACGGAAGAAAGTAACGGCGGCAAACAGCCGCCGTTCTCTATCAACTGATTTTAAGGCTCTTTATGGACGTGTATTTCTCTAACCACACCTTTACCTGTTCCATGTTATATTCGCCCGTTATGACCGCCGTATGGTCGTTTATGGCTACAAACCGGACACTTTCATAGCTGTTTACCCAGCCTTGCAGGGAACAGACACCCCACGTTGCAACATCTTCAAAAACACTGCGGTCTATTTGGCTGATTGGCTCACCGAAAACTACCGTCATTGTCTGAAAGTCCGGTTTGTCCTCCAACAGTTGCAAATGGCGCAACGTGCCGAACTCGTCAATTTTACGCCCCCACGCCCACACATCATTATATAAATCATCGCCCCACTGGTGCGGGCGGTCGAAACGAACTTTTACCTCTATGGTGTGTTCGTTTTCTTCTGTGTCCTCGATAACGCCTGTTACCATTAAGCCCGTAAAAATACACTCGCAACGCTTGCCGATAAGCTCCTTGTTTACTTCTGTCGTTTTCATATCCCTAAAATTTACTTATTACTCTGTTCTTTTTTCGCTATCCACCCGTCACGCCTGCGGCGGCACTCTGCCAGCGTTTTGGCTACCGTGCTGAAAAGTTCGCCGTCAAAGTGGCGGTAGTCATATTGAAAATAAATCTGTCCCCTGAATGCGCCTAAGCAACATTTCACGTATTTTTCTTCTCCCGGTGTTTGGGTGATGCTTACCCCGTTTTTGTTAAGTGACTGCATGATGTCTTATTTTTTTACGGTTATAAACTTGGTTGTTTTTAACGGGCAGGGCTTTGACACCCCGCCCGGATTGGTTGTTATGCCGCACGGAACACAAAGCCGTCATCAAACCAGTAATCGCACATGAACAGGTCACGGGCAAACTTTTCATAATCGAAATAGGTCTTTGCGAACTCCGGCAGGTCGTAACATTCTTCTATAATTTCATAGGCGAAATCTTCTTCATCGTCATATTCCCCTTGATATTCATCCCGGAAATCACGTACAAGGTCGTCCGCATCTTCCTCGCCTAAATCATGGCTTTTATAGTTGCACCACACGAAAAAGGCTTCCTGCTCGGTGTCGCTCAAATCCTCCACCGCATCACGCAGGGAAAAGAAATTTTCAGAAATCCAGCTTTCGCCGATTAAGCCCTCCGGCACGTTCTCCCAGTCCTGAAACATATATTCCACATCTTCCTCGTCCTTGTGAAGTTCCCGGCAGGCTTCGTAAAATTCTTCCTTGTCCGAATAATCCGAAAGGTTGAGCCATGCGCCGGACAATGAACCGTTGTTGTACTTGGCGTAAGTGCCTACATAAACGCTTGCTGCTGATAATGTCGTTGCTTCCATATTGCTGTAATTTTTAAGTTTTTAATTTTATGCGGATTCGAGAGGTGAGGGAGTTGAAGTTTCACTGAACTTTTTTCCTGTTTCCCGTAAATCCGACTTTTTTTTTATGCGTCTTCCGGTCGGGTCGGTCGTTTTCGTTTCACATAGGCGTAAAAGGGTAGTGTTTAGAGTTTGCAAAGTTTTGGGCAAAAAATACCTCGCAAGGCAGGGAAGATTTTTTCGCCAAACCGGAACGGCTCGACCTTGCAAAATCGTGAAGAACACGTAACTACCTTTGCCTATTGAAATGATTAAAACGACTGTCCCGGCTGGGGGACTGCGTAAGAGGAAGATTTACAGATAGGGAAACTGGGGAAAAGTGCCTGTTCTCTTTCATCTTTTAGGGAACACTCCATGCGGGTGGGAAAGGCAAGGGTATGGCAAGTTTACCTTGCGGTACGCTTGTGCGGGTTTCCAACGGCTCTTTTCACGAAATACAGTCAGCCATGCCACGCACGGCTGGCGTTTCGGGGAATGTGCCAGTGGGAAAAGGATATAAAAAATGCGGGTAGTCGGTGGACTGCCCGCAAGGTGAAAGAATGTACTTTATTGGGATATAGTTTGTTAGGTGGAATTTCGTTACCGAAATCGTTACCTGTTCTGTTACCAACAGTATATAGGTAACTAAAAACTCACATGGCGACTTCCTTGTAAATTTTCTCGATGCCGACAAACTTCTTGTCAAGCCCCTGCATATCGCTGCCTATCTTGCTGTTGGTGATGCGGGCGTAAATTTGCGTAGTTTCTATATTTGTGTGTCCCAGCATCTTGGACACCGTTTCAATGGGTACGCCCTTTGACAGCGTGGTGGTCGTGGCGAACGTGTGTCGGGCAAGGTGGAATGTCAGGTTCTTTTTAATACCGCAAATATCGGCAATCTCTTTCAAGTAGGCGTTTAGCTTCTGATTGCTGATTACGGGAAGTATCTTGCCGTCCGGCAACTTGCCCTTGTACTTCTTCAAAATCATCTTAGGAATATCCAGCAGGGGAACATTTACGTCCGTGTTGGTCTTTACCCGCTTGGTGATTATCCAAAGGTTGCCGTCAAAGGACTTTTGGATATTCTCCTGCCGCAAGTTGGCAACATCGCTGTAAGCCAAACCGCAGAAACAGGAAAAGACGAACAAGTCCCTGACGTGTTCCAGCCGTTCGGAAACCATTTTCTTTTTAAGGATGATTTTTATCTCGTCCTCCGTCAAGTAGCCCCTATCCACTTTTTCCAGCCGAATTTTGTAGCTGGCGAACGGGTCACCCACCAGTATGCCGTTGTTGCGGGCAATGATGATGATGCGCTTGAAGAACTGCATGAACTTGGCGGTGGTGTTGTAACCGCACTTGCAGGCGGTACGCAAATACAACTCAAAATCGGTAATGAACATTGGAGTAATTTCCTTAATGGATATGTCCGATACGTTGTACTTGCTGCGGATGAACTCGGCAAGGTGGCGGCGGGTCACTTCATACTTGCGGTAGGTCGCTATCGTCTTGGATATGCCCACAAGCTGCTTCACATCGTCATTGTGCTTTTGGAACAATGAAAGGATTGTTTCGTGGCTCTCGCTGTGTCCCAAGAACTCGTTCTTCACTTTCTCGGCGGTCACGTAGTTGTCACGCCGCTGCATTTCGTGGTAAATGGTGTTCAGGGAAGAACGTATGTCGTCCAGCAGGGCGTTTATTCTTCCGGCATCCCTGCCTTTGGCTTTGCCTGCGGCAATGCTCCAGTTATCGGGCTGGATGCTCTGTTTCGTACTGAACTGGCACTGTTTGCCGTCAATGGTGATACGTGCCATAATCATTACCTCGCCGTTTTTCTTTTCAGAACCTTTCTTCAAATAAAAAAGAACCTTGAATGTCGATTTCATAACTCACTTTTTTTAGTTGCAAAATTACTTTTTACCTCTCGTTTCTGAGTTATGCAGACTATGGACTAATCAAGTCATTATCAGGTCATTTATGGACAAATCGTTACCGTTTTTGTCCGGTGGGGAATAGGTAACGATTTAGTAACGAAACTTTGTCTTTTACCGTACTTTTGAAGTCTTGAAAGCAGGACTTTCGGGCAATAAAAAAAGCCACAAATCATTGATTTGTAGCTTTTTGTCCGTTTACTGTCCATTTCTGTCCAGTAAGTTCAGCGGAGAGGGAGGGATTCGAACCCCCGGTACCTCGCAGTACAACGGTTTTCAAGACCGCCGCAATCGACCACTCTGCCACCTCTCCAATGCGGATGCAAATATAAGGACTTTATTTGACTTTCAAAGCGATTTTTGAGTTTTTTTATTCAAGGCATATTTCAAGTAGAAATAACCGCAAACACCAGCAAACAGGGAGCCTCCGATGATGCCGATTTTTGCTTGATTCAATAAAATGGCTCCTTCTGCGCCCATTCCCGTGTAGGAAAGAGTAGCGATAAACAGAGACACGGTAAATCCGATTCCTCCTAATAAGGATACTCCGAAAAGGGAGTGCATATCCATTTTGTCCGGCATAGTTAACCAGCCGCATTTTATAAAGACGTAGGTGAACGAGAAGATGCCGATGAGTTTTCCGAGTACAAGGGAAACAAAAATCGTTACTGATACGCCTTCTAAAGAGGCAAGCGTGAATCCTTCGAATGAGATACTGGCATTAGCGAATGCGAAAAGGGGCATTACCACGTAATTCACAAGGGTACGCAGGTCATCATCCATGGCTTGCAGGGGACTAACTACTTTATCCGAGGCAGATTCGATATTTTTCAATATGGAAAGTTCCGAGTTACTTAATATGATGTCATTTGAATTCTCCGGTAGTCTTTTCAAACTTTCCCGGATGCTGTTCACGTACTTGTATATATGTAGTTTCGGACGAGCCGGTACAGTAAATGCCACGATGACTCCCGCAATTGTGGGATGGATTCCGGCATTAATGAATAGGCACCAAACGACGATTCCGAAGAATATGAAAAACAATTTGTTATGAATCCCCTGTCGTCCGCCGATATATAGGAGTGCAACAATAATTATGGCAGCAATTAAATATTCCACGACCAGATGCGAACTGTAAAACAGAGCGATAATGATAATCCCACCGATATCATCCACGACTGCAAAGGCGGTGAGGAATATCTTCAGACTCAAGGGGACTTTCTTGCCTAGGAGTGAGAGAACGCCTAGAGAAAAAGCGATGTCCGTTGCCATGGGTATGGCAGCTCCCCGCATGGCAGGACCGGATGGACTGATCAGCCAGAAAAGCAGGACCGGGATGATCATGCCCCCGCAGGCTGCCACAACCGGAAGTAAGGCTTTCCGGGGAGAGGAGAGTTCCCCAACAAGTAGTTCCCGTTTGATCTCTAATCCTACCGAGAAGAAAAAGATAGCCATGAGGGCGTCGTTAATGAAATCCAGCAATGTCATCGGATTGCCATCATGACGATCAAAGAGATTGAAACTTCCGATCGTGAGTGTGATGTTTTTAGAAAGTAAAATATTGTAATATTCCTGTAAAGGGGAATTAGCGATAAGCATGGCGGCAAGGGCCACGAATAAGAGAACTATCCCTCCATTTATTTTTGTTTGAATCAATCTTCTAATGGAGAATTTAAATATTTCTTTGACCATTGTCCTGTTTGTTAGTTGACTATGTTGTATGTTACAAATTTAATAAAAGTTGTATAAATTTCAAATAAAAAGGGTGTTTTCTGCACGTCGGGTTAATCCTTCTTCCAGTTCGTGCTGGTGATATAAATACCCTGCATCTTCGTAATATTTTGCCTGTTTGGGGCATTTTTTGATACACGCTCCGCATTTGATGCAGATTCCTGTAAATTCTCTTACATTTTCATAGCTGATAGATCCCATGGGGCATACCTTTGCGCAACGCTTGCAGTCATTACAACGGTCGTTGGTAAGCGGTTTCACTTTACGGATGTCTACGGGGGTGCCTTGTCGGTCGCGAGGTGTGTAATATC
>NZ_JBCOSQ010000058.1:0-34061 GCF_040920905.1 Butyricimonas sp. RTP31003st1_G1_RTP31003_210430
GTCTTGACCAAAACGGTTGGAAGCATCCCCGCGAACACTCATATTGAATGCATAACGGTTGTCAAACATATATGAAGTAGCCACATAGTAAGACAAATTATTATCTTGAGCGTCCCTAATCGAAGGGGCGACACGGTACAAATCACTCACACTTTTTATATCCCCCTTGTCATCTAACCAAAATGGAGGAACATTTACCACCACTTTCCCACGATCCGGCATATACCCATAAGCCTTATTAGAATACCCGGTAGATCTAGCCGAACGCATTTCCTGTCCGATGGCTAAAGAAACGGCATGTAACCCATTAAACACTTTAACAAAATCCAATTGATTCCTCCAAGTAAAACTGGTTGATTTACTATTAGAGACATTCAACTCACCCCCATGAGGCAAGACCGATCTTTGATATTCCATATCTCCAGGAACAAATTCTTCAAAATTGAATTTTCTTATATTGGCAATATAATTAGATTGCTCCGTATAGTAACTTTCCCCTTCTGATGAAGAAAAAGCATACCCCATAGTAGTTGTGAACGACAAATGATCTATAATCTGCCAACGTAAATTTATACTGGCATTAATATTCGACAAAGTATTCTTGTTACTGCTATTCTGTAATTCGTTTACCACGTTAAACAAGTAACCGTTATCAGCATGCTGATAAAAGAACAACTCTCCATCCTCTGTCGTATTAGGAATTGCCCGGTTCATTGTTGAAGCATACGTGAATGGGTCAGCTCCTAAAAAAGCATTAGTCTCGGATATGCTACCGGCCAAAGAGATTCCTAAAGTAATATTTTCCCACAAATGCGTACCCACACTGATATTACCCGTATATTGCGTCTGATCATTTCCTTTTGCCGTATTATTCGTTTGGTTTACACCCAAACTGGCATGGTAGGTCGCTGATTCATTTCCACCGGAAATACTAACATTGTGGTTGTGACTGATTGCATCTCTAAACAAAATCTTAAACCAGTCTGTATTGTTTTTCTCTAACTGCTTTGCTTCTGCAGTAAAAGTTTCCAAACTGATTTCCCGGTTACGATACGCTTTTGCCAAGGCTGCATAACCGATATTTTGAGTTCCCAACAACGGAATGTTAGTTTCATACGCTTCACGAGAAACCTCCACACGTTGCTTAGAATTCATCAACTCCATTTTATTATAATTCAACCGGGGAGAGTAAGAAATATTACCCGAATAGCTTACTGCCATACGTCCCGTTTTACCTTTTTTCGTCGTGATCACAATCACACCATTGGCAGCCTTTACTCCGTAGATTGCAGTCGAAACGGCATCTTTCAACACAGTGATTGATTCAATGTCATTCGGGTTCAACCAAGAAATCGCCCCACCAACGAAATCCCGAATCATATCCATATTATCTTGATTCAAATTGTTGAAATCATTCGTTGAGAAAGGTAACGGATCTTCTTGGATGATACCGTCAACCACCCATACTGGCTCTGCATTTCCTAACAGAGTAGAGGTTCCCCGAACACGCACCCGCTGACGTTTTCCTGTCAAACCACTCGTATTCAACACCATCATTCCCGGGACCTTTCCCTGTAATGCCTGTTCCAAGGTTGCACCACCACCAAACTCCAAGTCATCCATATTCACCTTACTGTAAGCACCAGCCATCGATTTCTCTTTTAACACTTGATAACCGGTCACCACAACCTCTTCCAAAGCCTCAACATCCTCTTCCAGTACAACACGTAACGTATCCGAAGTTTCAGAGAAATGAACCTGCTTATTCTTAAAGCCCACGAAAGAAAACTCTAAGATACCCTTTTTTAAAGTCATTGGCATAGTAAACCAACCGTTAACGTTTGTAGCTGTTCCCACAGAAGTCCCTACCACTTTAACCGTTACACCCGGCAAGGCCTGTTTTTTGGTATCATGCACCCATCCTTTGATAACCTTAACCTTGTCCTCGTCTTTTACTTTTACCATTTCCAGCTGAGGAGTTGCCTTGATCAAGATCACGTTATCTTCCAACCGCCAAGTCAGTCCAGTTCCTTGAAGTAATTGATTCATCACCTCTTCAACCCCGGCATTTTTCACCTTCAAGTCCTTCTTTCCACATTTCTCCAGATCTTCACCTTTAAACAAGAAACGATAATCAAAAACTTGACGTAACTCCGAGATAATCTCTGATACTGAACGCTGTTTTATATCCAACGTTACCCTTGTTTGTTGAGAAAAGACATTGGCATTTACAACAAATGTCGTCAATAGTAATAAATAGATCCCCAATCTCATAACCTTCAAAAATTTTAACACATACTTTCCCCAAAGGAATGCATACATTCGCTTTTTTTTCATAGATTTGTAGAATTAAATTTATAATATGGACCATGTTCATATGAAACGGAAAGGGGTAGGAGCCTTTCCGTTTTTATTTAGCCCCAATAACTATGCTGTTACCATTTATATTTATTTTCACACCCGCGACTTCTTCAATCATCTTCACGATTTTCTCAAAATTATCATACTTTTTCAAATCACCCGTGAATCGGCAATTCTTCACCTCTTCCCTTGCATAAAAGACCTCGATCTCGTACCACCGTTTCAACTGCTCCATAATCTGCTCCAATCGTTGATTTTCAAAACAAAAATTACCATCTTTCCAAGCCGAATAAACAGAAGCATTCACTTCCCGAAGAAGGGAGGTATGTCTTTTTTTGTCAAACACCAATTGTTCATTCGGTACTATCCGAATCGATTCTCCCCCCACTGTCACCTCCACACTCCCCTCGGCCAGCGTCGTTGTCACATCTGCATCGTCCTCGTATGCCGACACGTTAAATCTCGTACCCAGTACCTTCACCTCTACATCCGAAAGAGTTCTCACAATAAAAGGTTTTTCTTCATTCGAGGTCACCTCAAAATATCCTTCGCCCTTTAAATAGACCACTCGTTGATTCCCTATAAACTGAACCGGATAGCGTAACTCGCTTTGAGCATTTAACCAGACACGCGTACCATCTGCCAACTCCACCTTAAACTCTCCCCCACGGGGAACAACAAGCCGGTTATACGTTTGTTCCCGAACACGTTCCCGTTCGTTTTTATACGAAATCATTTGATCAGAAACTTGAATATCCACGGAAGGTTCCTCTGAAACAGAACCCAATGAATCCTGCAACGTCACCTTCTCCCCGTTCGACAAAACCAACACGGCATATCCTTGGGCCATCTGGATCGGCGTGTTCATCACATCTTGTTTGGCAACCCGCCAATGAATGCCCCCCGCAATACCGAGTAATAAAATAAATACGGCAACATAACGCCACCAACTTATGGAGCGCCGGGATACTTTTGCTCTACGTTGATGGAACATCATCAATTGGCACTCCACCTGTTCCCCGGAATAGGGCCATGTTCTCGGCTGGGTTATTAATTCGTCTTTTATATCTTGGAATATAGTCTTATGTTCGTCCGATTCCTGTAGCCAAGCTTCCAATTCCTGTCTCCCGGTTTCATCCATACACCCGGCAATATCTTCCGCCACACGACGAGAAATCTTGAATGTGTTGAATAAAGCCTCTTGTTCAGACGCCTCAAACTTTTGCGCTTTATCTTGTTCCACCTTTTTCATGTAATACATTTTACTAGTAAAGACGCAACCCCTCAAAAAACGGGTGAATGGGACACTAAAAAATATCAGAATTCTTCTAATAAAATCAACAACAAGATCAAATACTCCTTAGACAACATCTCTCGAAGAGCTGAATATCCATTCTTTTTCAACGTTTTAACGGTATTTATCGACACACCTAACAACTCTCCGACTTCCACGTTAGAATTTCCCTCCATCCCCAACAAAATCACCTGGCGTGTCTGTTCCGGCAAGCGGTCTATGGCAGAATAAAGGATACGGGAAGTCTCTTGACGCATCACTTCCTGCAAAAAGGTAGAAGAAATCGATTCTTCCTCCTGAGAATATTGAGACTGATAATTATCTTCGGCTTGTTTACGCCTCAGACGATCAAAACAAAGGTTACGGGCCGATATATACAAAAAAGCTTTCGCATTTTCCTCCGTCTCAAACTCCTTCCACCGCTCGAACACTTTCAAGAAAACATCTTGAGCCAAATCGGTCACGTCCTCTCGATCCTTCATAACCCGTTCTATAAACAAACAGATCGGATTTAAAAAGGATTTAAAAAAAGAGTCAAAATCATGTCCACCACCTACTTCCATGTATAATAAATCTTTTATCCGAACAAATATATGATTTATTATCGAATTTCACACCTTTATTAACAATTTCATGTATCACAAAATAATAAGCATCATATCGCCTACAATGCTCAATATTTAAAAGCCCCAAAAGTTCAAAATGCGACTTTTTAGGCTGGTTATTAAAGAAATGCCTCACCATTCCCTGTATTACACTCTGCTTGTTTCAGTACAACCCGAAGATCTAAAGCATTCTTTTTTTTAATTCTCATCTTCTGTGCTTGATACCCCTCCTTGAAGAACCAAAGCCGCCGACGTCTCTTCAAACAAAACTCGAATGTTCCTCCATCTATTGTTGTACACTCTGGGAAATTTTTCCCTTTTCGTTTACGATAAATCACAACTCCCGATAAAGGTTCTCCATTCTCATCCTCGACACAACCTTCAACTCGAAACCAACCTTGGGGTACCAAAATATTATCCCCTTTAGCGAAAGTTGTCATCATTCCTGTCATGACAAAATGTTTCGTGCTATTAAAATAGCAATTTACCCCCACCTCATCCAGTGCGAAAATCCCCTGACTCAACACAACCCTTAGGTTGGACACTCCCCCCCTTGGAACCCAGACTTCTTTGCTTTCATACCCGATAAACGAGACCCGTAACGGTAACACA
Organism: Butyricimonas sp. RTP31003st1_G1_RTP31003_210430; assembly: GCF_040920905.1. Classification (NCBI taxonomy): domain Bacteria; kingdom Pseudomonadati; phylum Bacteroidota; class Bacteroidia; order Bacteroidales; family Odoribacteraceae; genus Butyricimonas; species Butyricimonas sp. RTP31003st1_G1_RTP31003_210430. Next base: position 4,873 of record NZ_JBCOSQ010000058.1, read on the forward strand.
CCAGATACTCTCAAAGAGAAATACCCGTCTTGATTACTACACGTTCCCATTGTCATCCCCTTTTCCACGATATGTGCATTCGCCAATGGATTTCCCACACTATCCACCACTCTTCCTCGTACAAGAATCTCTCCCACACCTAAACAGACCGTATCCTGTTCAACAGCCACTTCCTCCCCCATAGTATATGCCGCAGTAGGAACTCCCATCAAGCCTATCGATATTCCCATCAACGAAACAACCTTTCCTGCCAAACGCCTGTGTTCCAAAGCCTGTGTCAGATAACGAACTTCTGCCTCACACTTGGGACAAGTTCCCAAACAATCGCCTTTATACTGGCACTCTGAAACAACATACTCGATATCATTCGCCCGGGCAACTTGCTTGCGAATCTCTTTCAGTATTTTACAAGTTTGTTTCCCTTGCATCATAACACGAATTTATCTTATACGTGAAAAGATCAAAATACTTTATCCCCATCATCTCCAATTGCCTGCAACTTTTCTCCCGGTCTTTATCGGTATTATAACCGGGAATAAGAGGTACACGCACAAGCATATCCTCCCCTCGGCCTCGTTCCACCAACAAACGAAGATTGCAAACAACGGCCTCGTTATCTCTACCCGTATATTGCTTATAAATATCCGGGTTCATATCCTTGATATCAATAATAAAACGATCGACAACTGGGAGTAATCGTTCTATATGCTCCTGCTCCACGTTCAAAGACGTCTCCACTGTCAGCAACCATTCTTTCCCGCAAAGTTCCCGGAATCTCCCAATAAATTCACTCTGCAAACACGGTTCCCCTCCCCCAAAAGTCACCCCTCCTCCGGTAGCCAAAAAATAAAGCTCGTCCACCTTAACCTCTTCGTACAATGTCCTGCAATCATATCGTTTCCAGTACCTCCCATTGTTCAACGATTGTGGATTCAAGCAATACCTACAATGCAACGGGCAGCCATGAAACGCCACCAACGTAGAAACCCCTTGCCCATCTGTTTGTAAGCGATGACGAGCTATTCCTATAACTTTTGGAGAAACTTCTGCGCACCTCATTTTCAAGGTTATATTTCCACATCCACGTACCCGCTAAACATCAATTCCCGGTCTCCCCTTTCCTGCAAAGTTTTTGCCAAGCATCCCATCGTTCTCTCCACCTTTCCCTCAAACAAAATCCTTCCTTGATAAGTAACCTTTACCGACTTATCCATATTCACCATCTTATCATTCAGATAAACTCTTAATTTCGGATAATCACTCTTCACGATTTTCACTTCATTTCCGGCAAGTTCCGCCACCACGGTCATTCCCGGACGAGCATCTGCCGGATTTACTCCCAACCAATACATGGACGGACGAACCACCTCTTCCTGACGCCAGACAATCTCTTTCGGCAAAGCATTTCTTTTGTATTTAGCCATCCACGCAATTGCTGCCGTATCTGCCCGATCCATCCAATGCCCCTTGCCTTTCACAATATGCGTTTCGTGTATATACCCTTCCGGCTCCACTTGCTGTAAAGAATCCAACACGTTCCCTTTCGCTACCGCCAACTTATTCCGGTCGTATGCCCCGTCATTTTCTCCCATCCAGATCATAAAAGGAACGTGACGCAAATTCACCTGCGAAGCTTCTCCCGGATGCCCGGCCATCATCGAGGCTGCCGCCCAGCGATCGGCCATACGGGGTGCCATTCTCCACACACCATCTCCACCGGCAGAATACCCCAACAGATATACCTTATCCGGATTCACCCCCATCTCCACGATAGCCGTTTGAATCAACGCCTCGAAGAACTCGTCCAATCCCGGTTTAAACCACATATTCCAATCATCCCAAGGCGCCCTCGGGGCTACATAAACTCCTTCCGCCGGCTCGTACAAACGAATCTGATTCTGCCATTGCTGGGTGTTTAATGCCTCCGGAGCATTACCCCCTCCATGCATGGATATGTACAGGCAACGCCCATCCGCCGGTTTCTCACCAAATACCCGGTAATCAAACTTCATCTGTAACCCCTCCCGGTTAAAAGTTTTCAATCCCCAAGAACGATGATATTTCTCTTTAATCTCTTTTTCCCATGCCTCAACCAGTACAATCCAGGCATCCCGGGCCCCTGTTGCTGTCAATTTTTTCTTGGCAAACCCTTGCCCCGCCACACTTTCCAACTTATTTTTTTCCAAATAGTTTCTCAACTTTCCCACGTTTTGTGCAAAGGCACTACCAGCAATCAATGTCACCCAAAATAAAGCTAACCCGAATTTTATCATTTTCATACAATAACGCTTATATACATTTTTTCTATTGCAAGTTTACCATTAATTTCAAAAAAAAGCAAAAAAACAACAATATCCATGTAACGCCATGTTAGCGAAACAGATACTCTTACATCTATTCGTTATCCATCCGATATACACCCCTTCTTGGGAACGAAGAACTATCGAAGAGGCATCTCGCCCTTAACGAACAGGTACAAGCGTTGGTAAAAAGTTGGTAAAGAACAAACACGACTATCGCAAAACCCGATATTTCAACAAATGCGTCCCGTCACTCCCTGCGAACAAATAAAATCCTGCATTTCCCTTATCCCCGAAAGCGATCGAAAACGGGGAATTTCCACGTATAGGAAAACCTTTGGAAACATCTTTCATATCCAACAAGAAAAGACGTTCCCCTTTACCATCCATAACCCCAATTCTCGAATCCCGGGCCGAGAAACGATAAACATACGGGAAACTCAGCTCGGCATTTTCCCAGCATTTCTCCAACAGCAATTTACCTTGAACATCATACACACAAAGCATATCTTTCCGAGAATAAACAAACTCATCCTGCCCGTCACTATTAATATCTTCCACGTTGAGTATTCCGCCACCGACCATTTTCTCTCCCTTGACCCGCTCGACACGGCCCCGAAAATCAACCAGCACGATCTCCCCGTTAATATCCGAGAAAGCGATCTTCATCTGGCCATCCTGCCTCGTCAGGTACAAAGGCGTGTTACCGGATAAATTCAACAGGGTAGACACCTTCACCCGTTCTTTTCCCTTACGATCCAAGATATACAAGCGATACTGGTCTGCATACACAAGATAATCCTTTCCATCCACCCGGAAATGATAGATTTTAGATACAATATCATTGTCACTCTTTGGCACATCCCAACCTTTCACGAAATTACCCGACAACTCGTACAAATAGACGTGATGATCCACCCCGGGAGCAAATACCCGATAATTCTTGTTATTCTCGTAATCAGCCACAGAAATTCCCTGTTCGCAAGGAGACTTGAACGCTAGCGGGAAGCGAGGTAAATAATTACCATTACGATCAATCAAATAAAGATGGCTTGGCGTAGAAAACAAATATTGTAACTTCCCGTTTTTAAATATATCTACTTGATAAACCTCACTATTGATCTTCCCCTCGATCGGCAATTTCCACAAGATACGTCCCACGTCATTAATCAAGTAAATCGTGTTTCCCTCGTCCTGCACGAAAAGTTCACGTTCTCCCGTGTTATGATTCACCACGATTGCCGGTTTCATACTCATTCTGGCATCCAATCGTGTCTGCCACATGATCTGAGCCTGTTTCTGCTCCACCTCTTCCGTACTTAAAAACAACGTGTGATACAGCATATCACCCTCACACACCCATTGTAACCCGAGAGAAGAAAATACCTCCATTCCCTCTTTATTCCTCTCTAACAACTCACGCAAAGTCCCTTTAGTCACCTGTTCGTAATAAGGTAACATCGAAACCATCTCGGACAAATACATCCAGTTAAACTTCGAGGACAATTTCGTTCTCAACTTCTGGTACCATTCCTGCTCTCTCACGCTCAAACGACGCATATAATCACTCGCAAACGCTTGAAGACCTCTTTCAGAAGAAGCAAACACCACGTAATTATCCTCCACCAACACATAATTCGTTGCTATTCCTCCCAACACGTATCCCCACATCACGCCGGCAAAATCGGGAACAGGCATCTTAAAGTAACTCACTTTTTTATCTTTATCCAAAGCAAATGAACGATATAACGAAGTTTCAGAAGTCCCGGACTTCGAGGCATACGTTTTCAACATCTTTTCCAGTAATCCTCTAGCTAGGCTCCCGGCTTTCACGTGAACCACCACGATCCCTTCCTCCTGTTTCCGGCTCGCGTCATAAGAAAGCGTCCCTTTTCCCCATTCACCTTTCAACAAAGCCTGCCACTCTTCCTCCAATTTATCCCCGAAAAGACGGGCAAACTCCTGTTTTCTTTTCCGAACATTCTCGATCTGTTCCGCCCCATAACGATAAGTCTCAAGAGATGCCAGATAATTCTTCACGTCATTCAGAGCCAGAATACTAACACTTTTCACATTGGCAGGCATCACGGCATCCAGTTTGGAATCCTGGGGAAGTTGTCCCTTAAACGCAACGGGGAAAGCGGCTTTCAACCCGTCATAATGCACAAAACCGTTAAAACTGACGCCACTCGGTTTTATTTCACCATCTAACGCCCCCCACTTGAACCACTTGGCAATGTTCGTCTGTTTAGCAATAAAATCCTTCTGTAATAACAAAGGAAGTAGATCGGAGAAACAAGTCGTGTTCAAGAACACGTTCAGACCGGCTCCCGCGGAGAAATAACGATTCACGTTTTTAAAACGAGGAGCCCCGTCTTTCTCATCTTCACCGGGATTACTCAACTGGTTCACGGCATCCTCCACATATAGCTCGGAGTTAGAAACCAGCACCATACCACCGACAACAGCGTAACACACCTCATCCTTTCCCCGACTTGCCAAGTATATCTTCTGGTTATTATATTTTCGCTCTTTCACCTGCACCCCGGCAAACATTTTTTGCAAAAAAGCATGTACATCCCCTCTGGAAAACAAGCCACTCCGGTTTAACACGTACAAAAACCGAATCGTTTGTTTTCCCTCCACCCGAATCGCCATCACGTAGGAAGAAGTATCTACCTGAGACACCTGTTTCAACGTATCCACCACCCGACACAACATACTTTCCCGGAACGTCTTGATCTCCCGGTCAAAAGCAATAGCAATTTTCGATGACAAATTTGCGTTCGCATTCACATTAACCACAACAGCTGAATTATAGGGAATAAACGATTCCTTCGGAACATCAACCTCCCGTTCCCGCTCGTTCACCCACCATAGCGCAAATCCTATTCCTCCGAGAAGGACAACTCCAAAAACGATTAATGCAATTTTCTTCACCATTTTAGTCAGTTTATAAAGTTCATAAGGTACATAAAGTTTATAAAGTACTTTACGAACCTTATAACTTTATAAACCTTATAAACGAAAAAAAGCTTCGCTTTTTTTCATTGGAACAAATTTAGTAAAATCGAGCCTTTTTCCTACTTTTGTAAAAAGGAAAATCGCATGAAAAAAATATATACGCTGCCGGAACTGGAAAATATGCTGACTTGTCGGGGAGAAGAAGAAAACCGGCTTTACTCGGAATCGAAAAGAATAAAGAACAAAACCATCGGTAACAACGTCTACCTCCGGGGATTAATTGAAATCTCCAACATCTGTACCAAAGACTGTTTTTATTGCGGCATCCGGAAATCCAACACGGAAACAGCCCGATATGCACTTTCGGACAAGGAAATTCTTGATGCTGCAGACTTCGCCTATACACATCATTTCGGTTCCATCGTGTTACAGGGTGGCGAACGTTCCGATAAAGCATTTGTAGATCGAATTACCCGTTTATTGCAAGAAATCAAAAAGAACAGTAACAACGAGCTAGGCGTCACCCTTTCGCTGGGAGAACAAACGGAAGACTCTTACAAGCGCTGGAAAGATGCCGGGGCACATCGTTATTTGTTGCGCATCGAAACATCCAATCCCGAATTATACGCCAAGATTCACCCGAACAACCCGCTCCATTCTCACACTACCCGGTTGAGATGCCTGGAAAGCCTGCAACGCTGCGGGTATCAGACAGGAACCGGAGTGATGATCGGATTGCCTTTTCAAACAATCACCGATCTGGCAAATGACTTACTATTCCTACAATCCATGGACATCGATATGGTAGGCATGGGGCCTTACCTGGAACACCATGCCACCCCCTTGTACGAGTATCGTCATCTACTCCTTTCCCTCCAGGAAAGACTGCGTCTGTCCATTCACATGGTCGCCGCCCTCCGGATTCTCATGCCGGACATTAACATCGCTGCCACCACGGCCCTCCAGGCCATTGAACCTGCCGGGAGAGAAAAAGCACTGGAAATCGGGGCAAACGTGGTGATGCCAAACATCACTCCCACAACGAACCGCACCCTTTATAAACTTTACGAGAATAAACCAGGGACCCACGAGGGTGCCGCGGAATCCATGCGCAAACTGGAAGAAAGTATCCTGAAAAGCGGCTGTAAAGTAGCCTACGGGGTCTGGGGAGACTCCCGGCATTTTCAATCAAGAACGGAAAATTAAATTCAAAATCCGAACTGGGTAATCAATGAATCACCAGATTTTTAAAAGGAGCGAAAGCAGCTAAAATAACCAGCGCACCCAAAATCGTGATAACTAATCCGGAAACTCGGTTAATCGTGATTAACACGCGTAACCGGAACTTCTTACGAAAGATATTTACCAAAGTCGAGAGCGTGTACCACCACACGCCACCGCCTAACAACACCCCGATCACCACCAACAACTCCCCCAGCATAGAAGAAGATTCCCCGAAAACGGACATTCCGGCAAAAACAGCCATAAAAACGACCACCGTGATCGGATTGGAAACCGTCAAGAAAAACAATGAAAGATAATCTCCCAACAACCCGGTCTTACTCACCCGGCCCTGACGTCGTTGACGGATCTGGCGAATCGGGTTATCAAAATAGATTTTTAACCCGATACACAGAAGAAAAATCCCACCGATAATTTGTAATAATAGCTCATGAGTCTGCACGGTATTTATCACGTATCCCAACCCGAATGCCGCCACCGAAGCGTAAAAGAAATCCGCAGAGGCAGCTCCCATTCCGGCAATAAAACCTGATAGCGCACCCTTATGCAAGGTTTTCTGGATAATTAATACACCCATCGGACCTAATGGTATTGACACCATTAAACCAACCAACATTCCCTTGAAAAGATACAAAATATCGTACATGCTATTCTATCGGAAATTTACAGTTCCACACTATCCGAGGAAAATCGACTCAATATCGTGTCATCATTTATCTCTTTTGACAACGACTCGATCGTCTTCATCGGCACGTCAAAAATATCTAAAATAAGTAAACCATCCAAGCACATATTAAACTTAGGATCGATATTAAAACCGATAATCTTGGCATTCAACGAAATATATTTCTTCAGTAAGACCGGTAACTTATCACTCGATGGCTCGATATCCCCGATCATCTTGTCTAGCACGGATATATCCTTTTGGGCAGCATCCAACATTACTTGTACCCCGGGTTCTTCTGAATGTACTTGATACTTGGAACGAGGGATCACATATTTCGCCAGTTCATGACTATAATGATTTTCTTGGATAAAACGCATAATCAGCTCCTTCGATACTTCCGTGTACTTTCCGCTGATAGTCACCGGACCGATCAGATAACGATACTCAGGGTTCTTCAATAAGAAATAAAGAATACCTTTCCACAACATGAACAAGGGGAGCGGTTTACGCTGGTACTCCTCCGTAATAAAAGAACGTCCCAGCTCGATCGACTCGTACAACACGGGTAACATCTCTTTCCGCATCTTAAACAACGAATTGATATAAAATCCCTTCATCCCGTAACGGTCAACAATCTCCTTTCCTTTCCCCACGCGATAAGCCCCGACAATTTTCTCCTCTTCCCGGTCCCAAATAAACAGGTGATAGTAATAAAGATCATATTCATCCAAGTCAATACTACGATTCGTACCTTCACCCACCGCACGGAAAGTAACTTCCCGCAAACGCCCGATCTCGTTCAACACGTTCGGAATCTTCACTGAAGGAGAACAATATATATCGTAATTTTTCATGTTAAACAACAAGTAATCTTCAGCGATACCCTCGATTTCTTTCTTTAATACCGCACTCTCTGTCTCTGCTGCAACCGGTTCTGCTTTAGGCATTGCTTTTTGTGATTTAATAAAAAACTTCTTTACTTCTAACGCAGATCCCAACAAATAGGTTTTCGCCCGCAAAAATTTGCCATACTGGGCTATATCGTGGAAAGTATTCTGAGTTTCCACGCTGATCGGATTCCCGATTCTTAACTTCACCACCCGGTTTTTCTTATTCAATAACTCGGAAGGCAATTTAATCGTTTTCAATACCGGGTGAATCATTCCCAGCAAATAAAACAACAAACTGTTAGACCCTTTAAAATAAATCGGGATGACCGGCACTTTCGCCATCTTCACCAGCTTCAACACCGAAGAATCCCACTCCTTATCTTCCACGTGATTCGAATCAGCCTGATAAGAAGAAACCTCCCCGGCAGGGAATATCCCCAAAGGTTTTCCGTCAATGACATGACGTATTGCCTCTTTAATCACTCGCATATTCGAATCCTTCTTGCTCTCCTCCGGGTCCAACCCCAAGATATAATCCTGTAACGGAACTATTTTCTTCAAAAGGAAATTAGACATGATCTTGTAATCCGGACGCAACTTACACAGCAAACGCACCAGCACGATACCATCCAATCCCCCGAACGGGTGATTGGAAACCGTGATAAAAGTACCCTCTTTGGGAATCTTCTCCAAATCTTCCTTGCTCACGTCGATCGTCACTCCCAGAGCCTCAATCAAACTATCCAAAAGAACTTCCGGATCGTCATCATTCACCTTCACGTTCAACTTATCCAGTTTATGCAACCGCAAAATATACATCACCAACTTGGATACCAGACTTTCCCGAAACCGGTTCAACCCATGAGAGCCAAGCAAAAAATCATTCGTATCAATTAATTTCATCTATATCCTTATTAAATGTTCCATCCCTAGAACACCACAATATCTTTCACAACATGATCCCCGACCCGGTCATTCAAGGCTTTTATTAGTCCCTCTTTCACCATCAGAATCTCGTTCTTTACCACAGAAGAAGTGAAACTCACGAACACTTTTCCTTCTGAAATCCGTAAACTTTTCGTCCGGGAAGCAATCATTCCCCCCACGACATCCGGCCAAACCTGGCACACCTCCCTCTCTTTGAACTGACGGGATAAGCCCATCTGCTCCAAGTAAAGATTTACCAGTTCATCCATTGTCAACGTCTTACCCTGCTTCAAAATATTCCTATTTATTATGATTTTACAATTAAATTCGTTCTACAAAAATACGATTTTCTAAACAACCCCAACTATTTTAGATTTTAAATTTTAGATTCCACTAAATTTAGTGATTTATAATTTACGATTAGGTGATTCTTTCTCACCAACTAACACATTTTAATCATGGAATCATAGGATCGTAAATTATAAATCACAAATCCATCACTTCACCTCTCTCCACATGAAATATCTTGTATTCCATGGCATGTTGTTGCAAAATTTCGTCAATATGTTCACGATTGGTATCTGTAACAAAAACCTGACCAAAGTCCGTGCTTGAAACAATTTGAATGATTTGGCTTACCCGGTCAGCATCCAGCTTATCAAAAATATCATCCAACAGTAACAATGGCTTCACCCCCTTCTGTTTCACCAAGTAAGCAAACTGTGCCAACTTCAACGCTGTCAGGAAACTCTTCTTCTGTCCTTGGGAACCCAATTTTTTCACGAGATACCCTTCTAGGCTCAAGTTTAAATCATCCCGATGCACACCCACTGTCGTATAAGTCAATATCCGGTCCCGCTCGAAACTACCACGTAATGAAGTCGGGAAATCATCATCCTTTATAGTCGTCGAATATTCCAACATAACCTTTTCCCTTCCCAACGAAACCCGGTCGTAATACACCTGAAACATCCCCTCCAACTCGGACACAAAAGCCCTACGCCGTTCAAGAATGACACGTCCGCTGTCCGCAAGTTGTTCGTCCCACACGGACAACATATCCGCATCAATGGATCGCCCCGCATATTCCTTCAAAAAACTGTTTCGCTGCATCAACACCCGGTTATAGCGGATCAACAATTGCAGGTACTCCTTATCACACTGGCTGATCACCCCGTCAATAAAACGTCTTCTCTCCTCGCTGGCACCATCAATCAACACCACGTCCGCAGGTGAAATAATAACTAACGGTAACAACCCGATATGATCAGAAAGCCGGGTATAAGCCTTTTTATTCTTTTTAAAAATCTTCTTCTGCCCCCGCTTCACCCCGCAGTACACGTCAATCTCCTCCTCCCCGTAATCATATTGCCCTTCAATCACGAAAAAAGCCTCCCCGTGACGTATATTCTGCACATCAGGCAAATTGAAATAGCTTTTACACATAGACAACTGGTACACGGCATCCAGAACATTAGTCTTCCCCACACCGTTATTCCCGATAAAACAATTAAACCGGGGACTACACGTGACACTCGCCTCGGCGATATTCTTATAGTTGACAATATTCAAGTTCTTTAAAATCATTCACTTCAACTGTTAGTGGTTACAAGCAACAAGTTCCAACGCAGACGTGAAACAGATGACCAAAAGTAAGGAAAAGAAGGATATAATCCGCCAGACAGATAATTTTTTGCATAAAATTTCGTGGAGCCCCTTTTGGTATCAAAAAAAAAATTAATTTTGCACGTTGACAAGCGATACGTCTAGGAATAAGAAAAGTAAATAACAAAAAACATATAAACATGTCAAAAGAGAAACAGAAACGTGCGGATGGCTTTGAACAAATTGAAGAAGCCACGATTTCGACCGAACAATTTATCGAGAAAAATCAAAAATTATTGGTAAGAGGTGTACTCGTTATTATCATCGTGGTAGGTGCAATCTTGGGATATTATAGATTCTACAAGGCCCCGATGGAACAAGAAGCGCTGAAACAAATGTTTGTTGCCGAGAATCTTTTTGAAAAAGATTCTTTCAACATGGCTCTTAACGGTGATGGAAACGCTCCCGGTTTCTTGGAGATCATTGACAAATACAGCTCTACTCCCAGCGGAAACTTAGCTAACTATTATGCGGGAATCTGCTATTTACACTTGGGAGACAACCAAAATGCCATCAAACACTTGGAAAAATTTTCTTCTGATGATGTAATTTTCTCCAGTATGGTAACGGCAAATTTGGGTGACGCTTATATGCAGTTAGGCGATTTCAAAAAAGCTTCCAGCTATTATCAAAAAGCAACTACCGGAACGACCAATATGGCTACAACCCCGGTGATCATGATGAAAGCCGGACTTGCTTTCGAAAAAGCAAACGACTACAAAAGTGCGTTGAACATGTACGAAAGATTGGAAAAAGAATTCCCCGCTTCATACGAAGCCCGTGACATCGAAAAGTACATCACTCGTGCCAAATTGAACATGAAATAAGAATCTTGAATTACTGATATAAAGCTATCCTTGAAGGATAGCTTTTTTTATGTCCATTTCTTATTTCCCAACCGATTTTCCGCTTTCCCATATTTCAAGTAACTCGCATATATATTACTGGTAAGTTACACCGGTGTCTCGTTAATATATCAATCAAACATCAGTAAAAACACGACAAAGAATCAACTGTAAACATCGATAACCTTTCGTTAACCTTTCGTTGACCTATCGTTAACCTCTTACCGAAACTATAGTGGAACTATAGCGAAAGTACGGAGCATCACAGGAACATTTCCGACAAACTTTCAGGTAAAAAAATAACCCCGCCTCAACGAGACGGGGTCACCATTATATGGTCTTAATTACTTTTCGAACAATTTGCCGAAATCGTCCATGGATATTTCTTGTTCTTCCAGTTTCACGCCCTCCTTAATAACACTGAAAATCTTATTTTCCAATGCACGGTCGTAAAGACTGGCACGTTGTTTCTCATTCTCAAGCAAACGAACGGCAAAACCATCCAATTGCTCGTCAGATAAACCGTACAATCCGTATTGTTGTAATTGAGCGGCGGCAACTTCACGCCCAACAGCCTTCATATCTTCGTCTTCAACTTTTATACTATTTTCCTTGATCATATCCCCCTTGATCAACTGCCATTTGAATTCATCCCGGTAAGAATCGAAATCTTTATCGACAGCCTCTTGGGTCAATTCTTTATTGGTAGCCAACATCCAGCGTTTCAAGAATGTCTCCGGAAGAACCACATCCTCGTTTTTCTTCAACATCTTGTCACGAGCGTCTACCGTCAAACGGTACTCGCTATGAGCTTTGAACTGTTTAGCCAAGTCTTCTTTCACGCGGGCACGGAACTCCTCAACGCTCTTCACATTACCTTCCCCGTAAACTTTATCAAATAAAGCCTGATTTACTTCTGCCTCAACGTAACGTTTGATCTCGCTGATGATAAAACAGAAATCAGAAGTAATATGCTCGGCTTCTTCCTTGCTTACTTGTAACAAAGCGGCATAATCCGTTTTATTCGGATAAGCTTTTGACGGATTGAAAATCACCTCGTTTCCAGCCTGCTTACCGGTAAAGATTTTCACCTGCTCTTCATCTTTCATGTGTTCTACAGATAAAGAGGCATCCTCAACATGAATTCCACCTTCTTTCGGTTTTCCATCTTCTCCCAACTCGATCAACTCACCCTTCACGTATTCTGATCCCTCAATCGTGTCAACCGGGGTCAATTCGCCATTACTCTTGCAGATGCTTTCAATCTGTTTGTCTATCATTTCATCATCCACCTTGATGATGTAATAAGGAACTTTCTCTCTTTTGCTTAACTTCACGTTCATCGCGGGAGACAAAGCAATATCATAAACGAACTCAAAACTTTCCTCGTCCAGATTCAACTCTTTCTGTTCCGTTTCACTCGGAAGTGGTTCACCCAAGATATTCAAATCGTTCTCTTGGATATAATTAGACAAACTCTCTCCGATCAACTTGTTGATCTCCTCAATCAAAACGGCTTTACCGTACATTTTCTTGATAATCCCGAAAGGAGTCTTTCCTTTCCGGAAACCATCAATCACCGCTCTCTTCTGGTAATCTTTCAACGCGTCGCTCACGCGAGTTGCGTAATCATCCTTATCCAATTGAATCTTAATGGTTGCATTAAGATCGTCGATTTGGTTCTTTGTTACATTCATACTTCTCTATGATAATACAATAATTGATAAAACAAACAAAAAGGCCACCTCATTGTAAGGCGGCCATCTCTTCAAGTGCGGGCGAAGGGACTCGAACCCCCACGCCTTGCGGCACTAGATCCTAAGTCTAGTGCGTCTACCAGTTTCGCCACGCCCGCTTGCTATTTTGACGGTGCAAATATATTGCTTTTTCGTGAAAAGCAAAACGATTTGACCGTTTTTTTATTTTTTCCTGCGTAATTCAAAGTTTTTTCCCAGATAAACCCTTCTAACTTCCGGATCATTAGCCAAATCCTCCGCAGAGCCGGATTGTAAAATCCGCCCGTCATACAACAAATAAGCCCGATCGGTGATACATAATGTCTCCTGCACGTTGTGATCCGTGATCAGAATCCCGATATTTTTCTCCTTCAACTTGATCACGATACTCTGGATATCCTCCACGGCAATCGGGTCCACACCGGCAAAAGGTTCGTCCAACAGGATAAACTTCGGGGCAATCGACAAAGCCCGCGCAATCTCCGTACGCCGACGCTCACCTCCCGATAATTGAATTCCCTTGCTCTTGCGAATATGCTGTAAACCGAACTCATCCAACATCTCCTCCAAGCGGTGACGCTGGTAATCCTTCGGTAAATTACTCATCTCCAAAACGGCCTTAATATTATCCTCCACACTCAACTGCCGGAACACGGAAGCTTCCTGGGCAAGATACCCCACTCCAAGCTGGGCTCGACGATACACGGGTTCCGTCGTGATCTCCGTGTCATCCAAGAAAATACGTCCCCCATTCGGTTTAATCAATCCCACTATCATATAAAATGACGTGGTCTTTCCTGCCCCGTTCGGTCCCAATAACCCGACGATCTCCCCTTGTTCCACGTTCACGGAAACTCCTTTTACCACCGTACGGCTCTTGTATTTTTTTACTAAGTCCTCAGCTCTTAATTTCATATCTTACTATTTTACCGCGCTAAGATAGTCTTTTACAATTGAAAATTGAAAATTGAAAATTGAAAAATATCAGAAATTTAGATGTAACGAGAAATTGATAGCGAAATTATCCACATCCTGCCCCGAACGATCCCCGCGATGCGTTAACCGCCAGATGGCATCTACCCGGATAAAACGGAAAATATTCTCAATACCGACTCCGGCTTCTATATAAGGCTTTGACACGGAGGACATCCCCTCCGGGAACCGGAAAATAGCATCCGTGTTAGGCAGACTACCGTTATTCTTATCCGACAACGTACCCCACAAGGCTTTCACCGTTGCTACCTCTCGCCATTTCAGCCGTTTCATCAACGGAATTTTGCTCAAGAAAAATCCTTTAAAATGATGCTCCCAGAACACGGCTCCCCATAGATCGGATGCGAACTCGTAGAAATTCATACAAGAGAAAGCGTAAGGATCATAAAAATAGGTGGCATTCCCCTCGTGTAACTTCAACAACGGATAAGGAACCTTGTTAAATATCTTTCCCCCGGATAACATAATATCACTGTACCCTAACGGGGCAATATTAAAATCATGTTTCACGGACAATTCCAGACGGTAATACTCGTAATCCCCGTTCAATATATCTTTCAACCCTGCTACCAAATCAATTCCTACGATCGGGAAATCCGACCCCATGGAAACTTTATCAAAGGTCTGCCGCACGACAATCTCATTTCTGGACAAACGCGTTCCTAAACGGAACTGAGTGGTATGAATCTGATCCACGACCTCCCCGTTCGGGCGGACAAAATCAACGTATTTAGTGGGGAACATCTGGCGGTATTCCAAGGCAAAAGAATTCGAAAATCCCTGCCACCACTCTTTCTCGTAATGCACGTCAAATGAATTAATCAACGTCAACTTTTCATTATTTCCCCTAGAAAAGATGGAACTTAATATATTACCCGTGGTAAAGGCATTTTCGCTCGCCCCTAACTGCAACACGTCATGTTTCCCGCTAAAAGTCAACTTAGAAGTCGGTTGATTATTAAAGATATACTCGACAGTCCCGCCTCCTTTAAACTCCCCGTCTTTCGTACTGTACGCCCCATACCCGGAAAGTCGCACGTGTTTACTGAAATCACTCGTGGTCTTCACCCCCAGTTGAAAACGACACCCCTCCAGCTTGTTAAAACTGACCAACTTATAATAAGGTCCGAAACCAATATATTTCGTGTTATAATATCCCAACAGAGCTGTTTGGATAATATCGTATATATTTTTATATAGCGGGACATTCTTAATCGAGTCCACCATATTATATATATTCTGCTCTTTTTCACTTAACTCGTAAGGACGCACCGATTGCCAGTAATTTTCATCACTTTGAAGTACATCCTTATTAATGATCACATCATTATCCAACTTCTGTATCTCGGTAGGAATATCCTCATTTACCCGCACATTAGAGTAGTCTATCTGACGATGTCCCATAAACGAGATTAACTTGGACGAATCCTTCATCTGCACGGTAAAATCGGCCAATATCTTGTCCTGTTTTAAAAACCAGGTGGAATCGTTTATCAACTCGTTCGTGTTCTCGATAGCCAAATCCCGAATCCAATTCACATTCAACCCTTTCGCCATTCTCAACCGGGCAGATTCCAACGCCCATGTCGTCGAGTCAATATTTACCTCCCCGTCAAATACCGGGGTTGACTTTCCTTTAGGGTGAAAACGGATCTTGTATATCTTTCGCCCCTCCTTCTGAACACTATCCACCAGAAAATACTTGTAATACATCAACCCGTGTTCGCTCAACGGGCTGGCGAAATTCACCTCGAATATATTAATGTAATTATCATACAAGTTGACATTCACATGTAGATGCCCCGTGAACTGGGCCAGACTGTAATCCTCCTCGATACCCGAAATCCGGCTCGCTTTCACGATCTCTCTTGATAATTTAGGAGAACGACGATAGTAATAATCCGCCGAAGCCTCGGAAATCATCACGGGTAAATAGGCCTTTCCCGTGATGGCCGAAGTGTCCATGTACTGGAAAATAAATCCGAAATTTTTCTGTAACTTCTTATTTTTAAACTCCGGTTTCATGTTCGCAATATCCAGTTCCATCTTCGTATAAGTGGTATAACTGTACGATTCCTTCTCGGCCGGGTTATTTTTTTTCTTATTCTTTGAAATATTCCGCAAGATCGCGTGAGCCGGATTCTCTCCGGGTTTTACCTTCACCTCGTCCAAATGAGTCACGATCGGTACCAGTTTAAAATCAATCGTGTTGAAAGCTCCTTTCTTGACAGCCACGGTCTGGCGTTCATAAGAGACAAAAGATGCCATAATTTCGCTGACCTCCTCCCGAGTCTCAATATCATAATTCCCATCGAAATCAGTCGTGACCCCTATCGTGGTACCCACAAACACGATACTCACCAATGGCATCGGTTCCCCCGTTTCTGCATCCACTACTTTTCCTCGAACCTTCGTTGTCTGCGCCTCTGCAACAGACACCCACGCCAATAACAACAAGACAAAACACAACTTCAAATATTTCATTACAAAAAAAATTTACGATTTCAGATTCACGATTTCAGATCAGGAACAACCATTCAAGATGAAGATAATACCTCATCATAAATCATCAACCACAAATCATACATTAAACCACTCCTTCACGCAATATGTCGTGTATGTGTACCATTCCTTTGTAATGACGATCTTTATCAACAACAACCAGTTGAGTGATACTATTCTGTTCCATCATCCGGTAGGCATTATACGCCAGTTCGTCCTCCGATATTGTCTTGGGAGATTTTGACATGACATCCTTTGCCGTCAACCCGTCCACATCATCGTATTTCTCCATCATCCGCCGCAAATCACCATCCGTGATAATTCCTTCCAAACGTTCTTCCCCATCCACGATAGCCACCGCTCCCAAACGTCCTTTCGACATGGCCAAGATCACGGGGCGGATTCCCGCTTCTCTCGTAATGCAAGGCCGATTCGTTCCATCGTAAACATCCGACACCCGCGTGTACAAACGCTTTCCTAAACTTCCGCCCGGATGGAATCTCGCAAAATCCCTACTTGAGAAACTGCGACACTCTACCAAACACATTGCTAATGCATCTCCCAGCACTAACTGTGCCGTAGTTGAATTTGTCGGAGCTAAATTTAAAGGACAAGCCTCTTTTTCCACTTTCGCTTTCAGCACATAAAGCGAGTTCTTAGCCAGAAAAGAGTCCGTATTTGACACCATTGCCACGATATTATTATTTCCGTTATTCCGAATCAACGGGATCAAAACTTTTATTTCCGGAGTGTTTCCACTCTTAGAAACACAAATTACCACATCCTCTTCCCGAATCATTCCCAAATCACCATGAATCGCATCCGCAGCGTGCATGAACACAGCCGGAGTTCCGGTGGAATTCATCGTTGCCACGATTTTTGTCGCAATAATTGCACTTTTTCCAATACCAGTGATAATCACCCGCCCCTTATTTTCATAAATTAATCTAACGACCGCCTCAAAATCATCATCTATGTAGTTTATCAAATTTTGAACAGCTACTGTCTCATCTTGAATCACTTTGCGCGCAACCGATTTTATATCTACCATGACTATCTAATTATAAATATTCATTCAAAAGTCGTCCTTAAAGCAAAAAAAGAAAAAAACTATTGCACTTATCATTTTTTGCTATAACTTTACTAGGGACAAAAGTATCATTTTTTATGATAGCTCAAAAACGAGTGATGATAGATTTATTATAGAAGATTTTGTTTGTAGAAACAAATTAAGTTATAAATTTGCGCACCCGTGTAAAAATGGGGTGTGTGAAAATAAAAAAAACAATGGGATTGCAAATAGATTTACATGCTAAATTAAAAGAGTATTTCGGCTTTGATAACTTCAAAGGGAACCAGGAGCAGATAATAAAGAACGTCCTCGCCGGAAACAACACGTTTGTACTGATGCCAACGGGGGGAGGAAAATCTTTGTGTTACCAGTTACCAGCCTTGATACTTGACGGAACAGCAATAGTGATATCACCACTAATTGCTTTAATGAAAAACCAGGTTGATGCTATGCGCTCATTCAGCGCATCGGAGGGAGTTGCCCACTTCATGAATTCGTCTCTTAGCAAAAATGATATTCTAAAGGTGAAAGAAGACGTGTTGAGTGGTAAAACAAAACTATTATATGTAGCCCCAGAGTCACTGACCAAAGAGAGTAATATTGAATTCTTACGGAAAGTACATATTTCCTTCTTTGCGGTGGACGAAGCACACTGTATATCCGAATGGGGACACGATTTCCGTACCGAATATCGCAAGATCAGACCGATCGTGGAGCAAATCGGAAAAGCGCCGATTATCGCTTTAACAGCAACCGCTACCCCGAAAGTCCAACACGATATTCAGAAAAACCTGGATATGCTGGATGCCCAAGTGTTCAAGTCTTCCTTTAACCGTTCCAACCTCTATTACGAGGTTCGTCCGAAGGTAGACCCGACAAAAGATATTATCAAATTCATTAAAAACAATGAAGGCAAATCAGGTATTATCTACTGTCTGAGCCGTAAAAAAGTGGAAGAACTCACGGAAGTCCTTTGCGTGAACGGAATCAAGGCTGCTTCCTACCACGCCGGGATGGATGCCTCGGCCCGTAGTGCCAATCAAGACAAATTCCTAATGGAAGAAGTCAATGTCATCGTGGCAACAATCGCTTTTGGTATGGGTATTGACAAACCGGACGTACGATTCGTCATCCATTATGATATTCCGAAAAGTCTTGAGGGATATTACCAGGAGACCGGAAGAGCCGGACGGGACGGAGGTGAAGGATATTGCTTGACATTTTACAGCTACAAAGACATCCAAAAACTGGAAAAGTTCATGCAGGGTAAACCGATTGCCGAACAGGAAATTGGGAAACAACTTCTCATGGAAACCGTTTCCTACGCAGAAACTTCTCTTTGCCGCAGAAAAGTACTGTTACACTACTTCGGTGAAAACTATGATGAAGAAAATTGCGGGGCCTGTGACAACTGCCTGTTCCCGAAGAAAGAATTCGAAGGAAAAGAATACTTGATCGATGCCTTAAATGCCATCCTTGAAGTAAAAGAGAAATTCAAGGTGGACCATATGGTAAATATTCTTCTCGGGGAAACCGATTCCATGATAAAATCGTATCATCATGATGAACTGGAATCTTTTGGTGTCGGTTCTGAAAAGAACGCACAGTTCTGGAACATGGTATTCAGACGCGCTTTAATTGCTAATTATATAGAAAAAGATATTGAACAATACGGGGTCATAAAATTAACTGAAAAGGGCCACGAATTTTTAAAAGAACCTAAAGACTTTATGCTGATGGAAGATCATAATTTTGAAGAATCAGAAGAGAAACTTCAGGAAAAAGGGGGAGTATCAGCACTCGACAACACTTTATTTGCCATCCTGAAAGATTTACGGAAAAAGATTGCCAAGAAGAACAATCTACCACCGTACGTGATTTTCCAAGATCCGTCCCTAGAGGATATGTGTACCAACTACCCGATCACGTTGGAAGAACTGGCCAACATTCAAGGTGTAGGCACAGGGAAAGCTCAAAAATACGGACAGGAATTCGTAGAGGTAATCAAACAATACGTTGAAGACAACGAGATCGAAAGAGCGCAAGACTTGGTGGTTAAAACCGTTGCCAACAAATCGAAATTCAAAGTATATATCATTCAAAATATTGACCGCCAAATTGATCTGGAAGACATTGCCTCCGCAGAAGGCCTTACCTTCGAAGAACTGATCAAAGAAATGGAAGCCATCGTTTTCTCCGGAACCAAACTTAACATTGATTACTACATCAACCAAATTCTGGATGAAGAACAACAACAAGAGATCATGGACTACTTCATGGAAGCTAAAAGCGACAATATTGGAGATGCCTATGATGAATTCGAAGGTGACTACTCGGAAGAAGATCTTCGTCTGATGCGACTGAAACTACACTCCAAACATGGAAATTAAATAAAAAGCGACCTTAGGTCGCTTTTTTTATTCCATCCGATCAATCATCACATCCGGCAAATGCTGTATAAACTGGAATAGCAAAGTTTCATCTCCAGTCTTATGGGTTCGAATAACCATCGTCACCCGGTAAGTAGTCATATCTCCCAACTTGGACGACTCGGTAGAGTAAGAACTGATCGTATGCTTTTTACGCTTTATCTCATCGGTAACCTCCTTGATTACCTCTTGACTTGTTGTCGTAAATATTAACAATACATTTCTCTGGCTAATCCTTTGGAAAATATATCCTAAACCTTCCAACCCCAACAACGTCAACAACATCGCACTGATTCCCAGCCAATATTGTCCGGCTCCAACTGCAAGTCCAATGGCAGAAGTAGCCCATATCCCGGCAGCCGTGGTCAATCCTCTCACGAATAACTTCTGGATAATAATAGTCCCCGCTCCCAAAAAACCGATACCACTCACCACTTGAGCCGCAATACGACTCGGGTCAAGACCGATCCCCGTATTCCCAAGAATATCCCAAAAACCGTATTTTGACACGATCATAAAAAGCGCACTACCTAAGGCCACCAGAAAATGAGTCCTAAATCCCGCCTCCTTCGCCCGGTATTCACGATCCAAACCTATGATGGCCCCTAAAACTCCGGCCACTAATAACCTAAAGAAAAAATCCCATGTCATCATATCCGTATCTACTTTACTCTATTCTTATCTTCACACAAAGATAAACCAATCTACGCAAAATTGCGTATGAAAGATACAATACGATTGAAAAACTTCATTAACCCAACAACAAGACATGACATTATTACTCGTAATTCTATTTATTAGCGGCTACATTCTGATCGCCCTCGAACATCAGACCGGAATCAGTAAAAGTGCCATAGCACTCCTTCTAGGAATACTATTATGGACTTTCATCCCACATACTGACAATGAAATTATTAACCACCTCGGAGATACCGCCGAGATTTTATTTTACCTGCTCGGGGCCATGACAATCGTGGAATGGATTGACACCCACAACGGGTTCACCTTGATCACGAACCATATCACCACACGCAATAAACGAAAATTATTGTGGATCATTGCCTTGATTACTTTTATCATGTCTTCTGTACTTGACAACTTAACCACAGCCATTGTCATGATCATGTTACTTCGCCGCCTAGTTAACGAGCAACAAGAACGATGGATATTCGGAAGTATCGTTATTATTGCCGCAAACGCAGGTGGAGCATGGACCCCGATAGGAGACGTTACCACAATTATGCTTTGGATTAATGACAACATAACCTCTCTGAATGTTATCCGCCACCTGTTCCTTCCAAGCCTGATTTCATTAATTATTCCATTGGTCATCATGACTTTCCGGTTACAAGGAGAAACACAGCCTCAACAAGCAACAAACACGAACACAACCTTAGCCATCAGTCGCAGAGAACAAATGACAATCCTAAGCATCGGTATTGCCAGCCTCCTATTCGTTCCTGTTTTTAAAGAATTCACGAATCTCCCCCCATTCATGGGAATCATGCTAGCCTTAGGAGCCGTGTGGACATACACGGAAATTCTCTATAATCGAAAAAGAAACCTTTCCCCGGAAAAGATACACCGGATTCCATCCATACTTACAAAAGTTGATTACAGCACCCTCCTATTCTTCTTGGGAATCCTTATGGCTGTCGCTGCCTTACAAATAGCAGGCATACTTGACCAAATGTCCACGTTCTTAAATGACAAAATACACAACGTTTATCTAATAAACATGATCATAGGTTTTCTTTCCTCCGTGATCGATAATGTTCCACTTGTCGCTGCCGCCATGGGGATGTATCCCTTGACTCACACAAGCGGTACCTTATCACCATACCTCATGAATTTCACGACGGATGGAACATTCTGGGAACTCCTTGCATATTGTTCGGGAATCGGTGGCAGCATCCTAATCATTGGTTCTGCAGCCGGAGTCGTCGTTATGGGCATGGAACGCATCAATTTCATGTGGTACATGAAACACATCACCTGGATTGCAATCCTCGGTTATCTGGCCGGAATCGGTGTATATTACCTACAATCTCTTGTATAAAGAAAAAAGACCGTCCTGCCCAAACAGCAAGACGGTCTTTCTATTTTATCGAAATATTCTTTACTCCATATAGCGAATAATCGTTTGTTCTCGATCCGGTCCCACAGATACAATCTTGATCGGAACCCCGGTCTCCTCTTCCAAGAATGCCAAATAATTATTGAACTCTTCCGGAAATTCATCCTCTGAAGTCATTTTTGTCATATCACATTTCCACCCCGGTAACTCGGTATAGATCGGTTTTACTCCTTCCGTAATGTCATACGGGAAATAATCAACCTCTTCTCCATTCACCTCGTAAGCAACACAAGCAGAAATCGTGTCAAAAGTATCCAGCACGTCACTCTTCATCATGATTAACTGGGTTACCCCATTAATCATGATAGCATATTTCAACGCCACCAAATCTACCCATCCACAACGACGTTTACGACCAGTTACGGCTCCAAACTCATGGCCCAACTCACAAAGTTTTTCTCCCGTTTCGTTTTCCAGTTCCGTTGGGAATGGTCCGCTACCTACGCGGGTACAATATGCTTTGAAGATGCCATAAACCTCCCCGATACGATGAGGAGCAACTCCCAATCCCGTACAAGCCCCGGCACAAACCGTGTTGGACGAGGTTACAAAAGGATAAGAACCAAAATCTATATCCAGCATGGTTCCCTGAGCCCCTTCGGCCAAAATGGATTTTTCATCATCCAGCAATCGGTTAATCTCATGTTCACTATCCACCAACTCGAATTGTTTCAGATATTCGATTCCTTCCAACCACTCTTTCTCCGCTACCGCTAAATCGTAAGCAAAGTTTAAACTTTTCAATATCTGTTCGTGACGAGCCTTCGCCTTCGCATATTTTATATCAAAATCATGTAGAATATCACCTACACGAACACCGTTTCTACTAATTTTATCCGTGTATGTCGGTCCGATCCCTTTTCCGGTAGTCCCCACTTTAGCATCGCCCTTGGCAGCCTCGTAAGCAGCATCAAGAAATCGATGGGTCGGCAGAATCAGATGTGCCTTTTTGGATATATGAAGTCTTTTTTTCAAATCATGACCAGACGCCGCCAATGCTTCTGCTTCCGCTTTAAACAAAGCAGGATCGATCACGACACCATTACCGATGATATTGACTTTATCTCCTTGAAAAATTCCGGATGGAATGGAACGAAGTACATATTTCTGACCTTCGAATTCAAGCGTGTGCCCTGCATTAGGCCCTCCTTGAAAACGAGCCACGACATCATAGTTCGGGGTTAACACGTCAACTACTTTTCCCTTACCTTCATCTCCCCACTGTAATCCCAACAATACATCTACTTTCATCTGATACTATATTTTTATGAAACAAACGTGCAAAATTAATATTTATTTCTTACCTGCCAACTTACAATTGCTGCAAATACCATAAATATAAAGCATATGATGATGAACGGTAAAATCATACTTTTCTTCCACGTGTTCGACGATTTCTTCCAACCGTGAATCAGCGAATTCCTCCACTTTCCCGCACACCTTGCATACAATATGTTCATGTTTCCGGTTATTGTATGCTCGTTCGAATTGAGCTATATTATTCCCGAACTGATGTTTGATCACCAGCTTACATTCCAACAACAAATCTATCGTATTGTACAATGTTGCACGACTAACCCTGTAATTTTTATTCTTCATAAATACGTACAAGGATTCTATATCAAAGTGCCCGGAATGAGAATAAATCTCATCTAAAATAGCGTATCTCTCTGGCGTCTTGCGATGCCCTTTCTGCTGCAGGTAAGTGGTAAAAATCTCTTTTACCGTCTCCTTTATTTTTTCCATTGAGTCCAAAGCTAATTCTATTTACAACATCGCTAAGTTACAATAATTATCCGAAGTTCTATCTTTATTTAGACAAAATTTAATTTAGACATCTAAATTCTCTACCCGAGAAACGTTCTCCACTCCCTTCAGAGATGCAATCTTCATCATTAAATTATTCAAGTCGGCCGTGTTATGCACGTACAAATGGATCATCCCCTCGAAAATCCCATCCTTGGTTTCAAAATGCACCGTCCTCATGTTCACGTTACTCTCTTTTGATATAATCATCGTAATATCACTCACGATTCCGATGCTATCAATACCGTTTAATTTGATCACGGCAAGGAAAGACATGATCTTGTGACTGACCCATTTCACGGGAACAATTTTGTCCCCGTAACTGGACATCAATCGGATTGCCTCCGGGCATTTCCGTTTATGCACAGTAATCTTATCCCCATCAATCTTCATGCCAACAACATCGTCACCCGGGATAGGGTTACAGCACGGAGCAATGATAAAATCAGAAGCATCATCGATAATATCATTAATTACTTTCCCCTTCTCTTCTTCTTTCTCTTTATCCGGCACGGGCTTATCCTTGTCGCTCTTGAAGAACTGGAGTTTCCAATACTTGACAAATTTATTTTCTGACTTCTTCTTTAAGGCTTTACGCACTTCCTCTATGTCCAAATGTCCTTTAGCAAGACTCACGTATAGATCATCTTTATGCTGCAACTTCAAATGTAATAAAGCCTTATTCAGATTTTCCGCCCCGAAAGGCAATTTCATATCTTCCAGCAATTTTTCAAACATGGTAGTTCCGATACGGATTTGCTCTTTTTTCTCTCTCCGGAAAACCATAAGTATATTATTCCGAGCCTTAGCA
Organism: Butyricimonas sp. RTP31003st1_G1_RTP31003_210430; assembly: GCF_040920905.1. Classification (NCBI taxonomy): domain Bacteria; kingdom Pseudomonadati; phylum Bacteroidota; class Bacteroidia; order Bacteroidales; family Odoribacteraceae; genus Butyricimonas; species Butyricimonas sp. RTP31003st1_G1_RTP31003_210430. The sequence continues at coordinate 29,859 of NZ_JBCOSQ010000058.1, forward strand.
GTAACGATAAAATCAAGCCAATCACTCTGTGGCTTCTGTTTATCGCTGGTCAGCACCTCAACCTGGTCGCCACTCTGTAACCGATGACTCATCGGGACCAGTTTGTGATTCACCTTACCGCCTATACATGAATTCCCGATCTCCGTGTGAATATCATAAGCAAAGTCCAAAACAGAAGCTCCTTTCGGAAGTGTTCTCATCTCCCCCTTCGGGGTAAACACCCGGATCTCCTTGGCAAAAAGATTAAGTTTAAATTCATCTAAAAATTCCAACGCATCAGTTCCCGGCTGCTCCAACATCTCCTTGATACCCGCCAACCACTTGTCCACCTCGTTACTCGCTTCGGCATTATCCCCCTTGTATTTCCAGTGTGCAGCCAATCCCTTCTCGGCAATCTCATCCATCCGACGGGAACGAATCTGCACCTCTATCCACTTTCCCCCGGGCCCCATAACGGTAAGATGTAAGGCCTCGTACCCATTAGCCTTCGGAACACTCACCCAATCCCGGATTCTCTCCGGTTTTGGACTATACATATCAGTAATCAACGAGTAAATATTCCAACATTGCCATTTCTCCGGTTGATTATCCTTCGGATCGAACACGATCCTCACGGCAAGCAAATCATATATCTCTTCAAAAGAAATGTGCCTACGCTGCATCTTGGACCACACAGAATAGACACTTTTCGTTCGTGCTGTTATATCATAATGATACCCACTCTCTGTTAAACGCTCCCGAATCGGAGCAATAAATTGCTGATACAAACCAGTATGTTCATCCCGGTAATCATGAATTCGTTTCTCCAGTTCCTGGTATTCAACCGGATTCTCGTACTTCAGACTCAAATCCTCTAACTCCGTCTTGATCGCATGCAATCCCATACGATGCGCCAAGGGGGCATATATATAGAGTGTTTCACTCGCTATCTTCACTTGTTTATGTTCCGGCATGGAATCAAGCGTTCGCATATTATGCAAACGGTCAGCAATCTTGATCAGAATTACCCTCACATCATCTGCCAACGTCAGAATCATCTTACGAAAACTCTCGGCCTGCTTGGTTGTATTAGACCCCATAACCTCGCTAATTTTCGTCAACCCGTCAACGAGTGAAGCTATTTTAGGGCCAAAAAGATTGGCAATATCCTCTACCGTGTAATCGGTATCTTCCACCACATCATGCAGGAGTGCAGCTACAGCCGATTTCGTACCCAATCCGATCTCCTTTACCGCAATCTTCGCCACGGCCAAGGGATGCAATATATAAGGTTCCCCTGACTTACGTCTAACTCCTTGATGAGCTTCCCGGGCAAATTCAAATGCCCTGCGAATCATTTTCACACTCTCCTCTGTCGTCCCCTTTCGCAAAGATTTTATCAAATCATCGAAAGCCGTTTCAATCATTTCCTGCTCGTCCATAACCTAAAACAATTTTAAATTTTAGATTTTAAATTTTAGATAGAAGAAGACAGCGATTCCATTCATTCTAAATTCTAAACTTTAAATTCTAAATTATTGAATCTCTATTTTTACAGTTCTACATGCCGGGATGTCACTTCCGCCTGCATAAATAGCGCTGCCATCTTATCAAACATTCCACCTTTCTCCGTGGTCAAGAATTCAATCTGCCCCCCCCGGGAAAGTTCTCGTTCCATCTCCGGGTGCCGACACAAATAGTCTTTCAAACTTCGTGCTACAATTTCACCCTGCTGGATGACGGTTATCCCTTCCGGAATAAAGCGGTCAATAACACTTCTCAACAACGGATAATGCGTACAAGCCAACACGAGAGTGTCAATCTGCGAATCAGCTTGCAGAATTGTATCTATATACTTCTGTACAAAGAAAGCCGCCCCCGGAGAATTCATCTCGTTATTCTCCACGATCGGAACCCACATGGGACAAGCCTGCTGCGTGACCAGAAATCCCTTCTCCGAATGAATTTTGGCAATCTCCAACAAATACGACTCAGACGCCACGGTCCCCGAAGTTGCCAAGATACCGATATGCCCATTCCCGGTAAAATCCGCCACAGCCTCGACGCTGGGACGAATAACCCCTAACACTCTTCGTTGAGGATCTATCTGGGGCAAATCGACTTGCTGTATCGTCCGTAGTGCTTTCGCCGAGGCCGTGTTACAGGCCAGAATAACCAGCTTACACCCCATCCCGAACAACTTTAAAACCGCCTCTCGCGTGTACTTGTAAACAACATCAAAAGAACGAGTTCCATAAGGTGTACGGGCATTATCTCCCAAGTAAATATAATCATACTCAGGCATCTCTTTTACAATATCTTTCAATATCGTCAATCCCCCATATCCGGAATCAAACACCCCAATCGGACAAGACATATGTCTATTATATTAAATTTATAGCTGCTAATATACCTTTTATTCCCAAAGAATGCAAAAAAAAAGCCGCCCAAAGGGCGACTTTATTTCATTATATATATAAATTATTGAATACCTAATTTTTTCTTTACCAGCGGTAACACATCCTCACTATTATCAGCCATGTACAATAATGCACCTTGACCAAAATTAGGAGTTGCAGCAAAAATATAAGTGAAACCACCTTCTTTACCTACGGCTTGAACTGCATTTTGAATTTTAGTAATAATCGGCGCTAATAAATCTTCCTGAGTCTTAGCCATTTGTTCTTGAGCTAATTGTTGAAAGTTTTGAATTCTCTCTGCCAATCCTTGAATTTCTTGTTCTTTAGCTGTACGGCTTAATTCAGTCAGTGTTTTAGCATTGGCCTGATATTCTTGCATCAATTTTTGATAATTCTCGTGCATTGCAGTCAATTCTTTTCTAATCTCTTGCTCCTTAGCTGCTAAATCATCCTGTGCCTTTTTAAACTCCGGCATACTTGTCATCACCTTTTGAACATCAAGATGACCTAACTTAATTGGTTTTGCAGTTTGAGCAGAAGTAGCAAAAGCAGCAAACATAAATGCTACTAAAGCAAATAATTTCAACGTATTCTTCATAATGTTTGTCTTTAAAATGATCTACAAAAGTAATAAAATAAAATTCCTTTTCCTAGCCTACATACATAATGTATGCAAAGAAGCTCAAAATTATTTAGAGATTCAGTGATTTACGATTATGTGATTGTATTAAATCACGAAACCTGCAATCACTAAATCACTCCATTTCTAAAATTCTTGTCCTAACACGAAGTGGAATTGTGAACCACCAGCACCACTACGTCCCGGCACATCGTCAAATCCATACCCCCAGTCAATACCGAGCAAACCAAACATCGGGAGGAATACACGCAAACCGACGCCGGCAGAACGATACAAATTGAAGGGTTCAAAATCTTTCAACTCGTACCAAGAGTTACCTGCTTCCAAGAATCCTAAAGCATAAATCGTTGCTGATTGTGCCAAAGAAATCGGGTAACGCAACTCCATCGTGAACTTGGAATACAAGCTTGCATCTGAAGATTTCGGGGCAATAAAAGATGAACCGGCATTAGTCAATGATCCGTTTTCATAACCGCGCAATCCCACGTACTCTCTACCATACAAGCTATATCCAGACATTCCGTCACCACCCATCTCGAATCCCTCGAACGGAGATTTTTTGTTCTTATCATAGTAACCCAAGTACCCGTACTGAGCCGAAGCATACAACACTAACGGACGTTTCTCACTACGAGTCAACGGCATGAAAATCTTTCCGCTGAATTTCCACTTATGATATTCGATCCATCTATACTTCACTTGATCCTTCTCTGCCTCGAAATGACGGTTTGAGAACAAGGAATACGGCGGGGTCAATGTCAATGAGAATGTAAATTCACTCCCCATTCTTGTAAACAACGGGTTGTCAATAGAACTTCTCTTGATAACCGTTGCGATAGACAAGTTATTAGAGTTACCATCACTGAAGATATAATACGGCCAATTCTTCAACTGATAACGCTGGAACGAAATCTCATTATACATCGTAAACCAGTTATCCGGCCAGTTAATTCGTCGTCCTAATCCCACGCTAAGACCGTAAGTCAACATTAACTGACGAGAGTCGTACATCTGAGAAGTATTACTCATATAATAAGAGTTCCGGTAACTACTGGAATATCCCGTTTGCCGAGAGAAATACAGTGATACACTCAATGAATTCGGCTTTCTTCCACCTAACCAAGGTTCACGGAAAGACAAACTGAAAGAAGTATAGTATTTACC